>NZ_CEVXFV010000014.1:0-88212 GCF_982396655.1 Cellulosilyticum sp.
CGGTGGTGTGAGAGGTCGGATAATCAATTAATGGTTATCCTCCTACTCGATTATAGTAGCGTATATTTCTTTGCCGCGGCGAGCAACGTAACTTTATACCTTATCTTTTATATTGCTTTTGTTTGCCTTCTACTTGAAGTTGCTTTCAAATATTTTCGCCGGAGGCGACGCCTTTTTTTATTTTTTACATCTACTACCCATTTAATAAATTTTAATTAACACTTTTTACATTTTCTTGGCTTACCACTTTCTGAAATCGTGCCGCTTAATATAGTTTTACTACGACTTAAGGAACTGCAGTTTCTTGAAGTATGATATACTTCTCCATTTGGTACCCAATAAACTGTTCTTTCATTAGATACACTGTTTGAATTTGTTACAGCTTCTTCTTTTACTGGTGCTACTTCTTCAACCTTAGTCTCTACTTTTGTTTCTTCTGTAACACTATCAATTTCTTCTTCTGCTTGTTTTTTGTCATCCTCTAGATTGTTTTCTACTTTTTCATCTACAGATTCTTTAGTACTTCCTTGCTCTGAACTTATTTTATCTTCAGTTGATTCTGCTGGACTACTTACTTCCACTTTATCATTTGTTTCTTCTATTTTTAAGTCTGTTTTATTTTCAGCAGCTATAATATTATTTTGTGGCGTCGAAGGCTTCTGTGTTTCATGACTTGTTACATTTTGGGTAACTTGAGTGGTTGGTTCTATTATTGCTTCTGTTGCAGCTGGCTCCCAAGGAATTAAACAAGCTATTAGAAGTGCTACGCCATAATATTTAAGAACTGTTTTTCTAGTTCTTTCTTCAAAAGGTTTTAAGGTTGGCAAGTTTTCCGGATTAATCATCCCAACTATTAATGCAATGACTAAAACGACTCTTCCTAAACCAACTAACCACTGGAAACTATCTTCAGTAATTGCTGCAAGCATGCCCAGCATCATAGCACCTAAAAAGCCTATTCCATAACAAAAGCATACTTTTTTACGATTTCTTTCTTCTTTTGGTCCCCATACAATAACTGTTTCTGGGCTAATCATTCCTATAATAAATCCAGCTAAGCAGGCTACCATACTTGTGACCGTTAAAGCTTGTGTAAAAGATATTTCCTTCGAACAGCCCATGCCTAAAGTTAACATGAGCCATGCACCCAAACCATAATATCTCATTACATTTTTTCTTGTTCTTGCTTCGCCCCATTTAATAACCCAGGTTGGTTGAGCTAACCCTATAGGTATCGCTAATAGGCACAGTATACTTAATACAACAAATAAATTTTCCATTTTCTCACCTTTATCCTCTAAACTCTTTTATCCTTTTTAAGCTTCTTCAATTTTTTCATCATTAAATTGTTCTTTATCTCTTTGAAAATGGAAAAATTAATACAGGTAATAATGATGCGATAAATGACATTGCCAATGAACAAATCATATGCTCATTATTATATGTAGTCGTTTTAAGCCTTTCTCCAATAGCCTCATGTATTTCTCTTTTTTGCTTTCTTTGTGCTTGCAGTTCATCCCATTGTCTTTGCATGACATTATCATAAACCTTTATACATACATTTACAGATTTAGTGTCTTCCATTTTGTATGTTTCAGTAATTGTAACTTCAAATTTACAGCGCTCGTTGTATGTGTCATATATATGTTCCGCAATGTCCGCTGGTAACACCCCTAAATCTAATCCATCCTTTTGTCTTACAACCATATAACCTACTTTATCTATGTACAAGAATGGTTCTATCGCTACCTTACTGTTTTTTCTTATTGCTGCAAGCACATCTTGTCTTTGAATATTAGGTGCTTTCTTACATTCAAAGGTTACACCCACTATCTTCGTATTGATGATTTCTGCAAGTTCATATGTATCTTTGTTCTGTACTTGTGCTTCGTCTGCCTTATATTGAGTATTACTTCTGCTTGCCTGTGGCTTAGATTTTGAACTATTTAAATGATGTGTATAAGATATACCATGTCCTAAATTATGTGTTACTCTCCCTCGTGAATTAATAGTCGTTCGGCCAAGCTTTACTGAAGTTGAAATTCCCTTATTGCTGATATTTAAGTTAACGCCCTTACAAATCTTGATTTTCTTTCTAACTTTAAATCCCATTTGTTCCTCCTATGATGTAATATTCTAGTGCCTTACGCCTTAATGTATTATAAATTACCCTATATTTTTCTCTAGTAATATTTTCCACATTTTATTGTGTTCAATTCTTATTTATTTAATACCAATATATAATCTTCAATACAAAAATTTTATATTAACGTACAATAAAAGGAATGTCCCAAATGGCACATTCCTAATTTTTCTACCTATTTTTTAATAATAGATGTTATACCTGCTACCGCATCATAATTTACAGTCATTCCAAAAGACTCTGCAATATATCTTGCTGGTACATAAGTACGACCATCTTGTACTGTTGGTGCTACTGTTAATTCTGTTTTTACACCATTTGCTTTAGCTGATTTTGAATTAAGTAATAAAGAAACATAACCGTTATTATAACGTGCAATAACTGCTGATGCTGCTTTATCATACTCTAATGAAATACCTAAACCATTTGCAAATGTTTTAAGTTCTACTAAACTTACACCATTTTTTACGATAGTATTGATTGCAACTATTTCCCCATTTAAATCAAAGTTTTGCTCTTTTACTGTATAGGTTGGTACAGCTGCTTGCGCTTTACTTGCTGATGAACTAGTTGATGTAGAAGATGAACTGCTACTTGGTGCAACATATCCTGAACTATATGGACATACCCCATTACTATGTAAATGTGCTGGATAGCCGCCACAGTGATAATGATAACTTCCTAATCCACTCTTATTCTTATTGTCTCTGTGTCCCCCATTGCTATCTGTTCTTCCGCTATGTGCAAAGCTAGTTACTGTCATAGCGATACTCATTGCTAAAATTATGCCTAATCTAATTGTTTCTTTAAAGTGTTTCATATTGCCTCCCATTAGTATCTTTATTCGTATATCCTGCTGTTTATTTATCTAGTTAAACAGTCAACTGCCATATTACTATATATTAGGAACAAAATCAATATTTAGTATTATTGCATAAGTAGTTCTATTTCTTATGTTAACTTTATTATCGACATTTTTGTCACTTTACTTTACTTGCTACTGTATAGACTGTATCTAATAATGCACGCTGTGTATTCTCGATTTTTTTAGATAATACGCCCACAACCTATGTTTCTTATCCTTATACCCTCACAATATACCCAAATTGGAACCGAGACTTTTCACTCACTTCTTTTAATATCTTTCCCGTACTGGCAATCTTAAAATTTTCTACCGTATCTTCTGCCGCTAATTCTGATATCTCATCAATCTTAAACCAAGTTTCACGGCACGCCAATTGCCATGCCTTAGGTGTTAATAATGGTTCAGGGGAAACAATTTTGCTACGTCCTGTAATAATCCCTAATACACGGGCCTTAACGTATAATTCATTGATGCCATCATATACTTTCCCAATGCCAAAATATATTTCTACAACTTGTCCTTCACTAATTGCTCGTAAAAATTCTTCTTTTCTTTCCTTACATATTCCTAGCGCTAAAGCACTCGTTCCAAACCAGGCATGTGTATGTAACTGTAGAAACTCTTTATAATCTCTTATAACTTGCCTGCCATTATATGCATTCTCTGAATCCTTTCCTAACTTTAAAAATATCTTCAGCGGATAAATGACTTGTTCCATCTTGCTACCTCCTCTATACTCATTTTTATTGATATTCTTATGACCTTTTTTTGCTTATGCAAAAAGCCTGAAAAATGTATTGCTACATTTCTCAGGCTCTGTTTGATACTTCTTTCAATTACCTCCCGCCGGATCTCGCACACTATCTATCGCTTAGTCTCCTTACTTCTCTTAAAAATAGTTATAGTTTCCTATTTCTAAGCAAAATGCTCCTATAAATAGCCTCCCGATGCTTTATAGTCTTTTAAGTATCAGTAAGGTTTCTTAGCAATATCTATTTTACAAAGATCAGATGAAGGGGGAGGCAAACCTTTTTTCACTTGCTAACATGTTATATTTTAAGCTTACCTATAAATTTATTATAAGTACTGCTTAAAATTTGGATTCCTACAAGTTTCTAAGGCCATCTGAATTTTAAACTTAAATTTGATTTATTTGGTGTAAATCCTTACACATTTTCCTTAATAAGCGTAGCCATCTGGCATCTTCTCGCCACCATGAGCTATGATAGTGCTCGCCTTAATGGGTTAGATATCGCACCGCTGGTTTAAAGGGTAGCCGTTTTGCATTGCTTTTTAGGTATTGGTGTTTGTCTCTACACTTATATATATGTCATAAAAAAAGCTTTTCCCTATCTAATATTCTTTTTAATTCTCTTCCCATCTTCTCAACTAAATCAACAACTAAAGCATTTCCCATACAGAAATATCTAAATTTCTGTGGCATGCCTGAGTTTGTCCAGTTGTCTGGGAAACCATTTATTCTTTTACACTCTACTGGTGTTAATACTCTTAATCTTTTTGTTTCTGGATCTTCTACAACATGTGTACTTCTATTTTTATTCTTCTATAAAATACTTTACTAGCTGCTCATAATAGTTCTGCGCTGAAAGACAAGTATCTACTAAATAACCTTTTTCATTTTTATACTCATTTAAACCGCGATAGTAAAATAACTTTTGCGATTCCTCAATAATAAATGGCATAATATTATTTCTTAAACATTCCTTAAACATAATGAGCCTTCCAACACGACCATTACCATCTTGAAAAGGATGATTTATATTCACCTACATTCTTTAAGGCCTATCTCTTTTTCTTCTTTTAACATTTCTAATAATATATTGTGCGTATTATTTTCCATTCTCTTTTTATTATTATTGCCTTTTTAGATTAATATTTTCCATAATAGCCGTGATCTTTCTGATGATCTTAATGTACATAAGATAATATTTTTATTATAACACCTTTGCCTACTAATATAATAAAATAATTTACTTATACTTCATTTCACTTTATTATTAAATTACTATTAATTATTCTAAAAAGGGAGAACTCTCGTGCAAAATTTATCATCTCATTCACCTTCTTTTCCTTGGTCTACTATGCCTACACAGCAAGAGCAGGCTTATTTAACTCACAACAAACTCATTATCAATCATGGGGAACGCAATCTATTAGATGAGCTTAAACAGTGTCTTCTAGAATGTGAACGTTTCTATATGAGTGTTGCCTTCATTAACTTTAGTGGCTTACAACTTCTACTTGATACGTTTAAATCACTAGAAGAAAAGGGGATAGAAGGTAAAATTTTAACTTCTACTTATTTAAATTTTACGCAACCGAAAGCCTTGGAGCGTCTAAAAGACTTTAGTAATATTGACCTTAAAATCTTCATTGCCACAGAGGAAATGGGCTTTCATACAAAAGCCTATATCTTCGAAAATACTGACCATTATAAAATTATCATTGGTTCCTCTAATATTACACAACGTGCACTTAAAAGTAATATTGAATGGAATGTACGTGTCATTTCTAAACATGATGACCACTTTGCTAAGGAAGTCCTTGAAGAATATCTTAAACTTTGGGAGCGTACAACCATTGTAGATGATGATTTTTTAAGGAAATATGAAGCCCTTCTTAAAGAGCTAAAAAAGGTTGAAAAGGCAAAATCGCTAAGCTTAGAAGACTATACGCTTATTAAACCTAACACCATGCAACAAAGAGCCTTGGATAGCCTGGAAAGATTACGTCATGCTGGTGAAAACAAAGCACTTGTCATTGCTGCTACTGGAACTGGGAAAACTTATATGTCTGCCTTTGATGTACTTGCCGTGAGCCCTAAACGTATGCTCTTTTTAGTACATCGTGAAGAAATTCTAAAATCAGCAGAAAAAACTTTTCAAAAGTTAGTGGCTAATAAATATATCACCACAGGAATCTTATCTGGAACACAGAAAGATTTAAATGTTAACTATCTCTTTTCAACTATTCAATCTATGTCTACCCATTACACAGATTTTACGCCAGATGCCTTTGACTATATTGTAATCGATGAAGCCCATCATGTTTCTAGTCCGACTTATCAAAAGGTCCTTCATTACTTTAAGCCTAAATTTCTCTTAGGGATGACCGCTACCCCTGAACGCTGTGATGGTGAAAATATCTTTGAAGTTTTTGACCATAATGTTGCCTTAGAAATCCGTTTGCATGAAGCTTTAGAGGCAGAACTTGTCTTACCTTTTCATTATTTCGGAGTAACAGATATTGAAGACATTGATTTAAGCGATGTACCCCTTACCCAAATAAATGAGCTTGTTAAACGCCTTAAGGTAAATGAACGTGTAGATTATATTATAGAAAAAATGAATTTTTATGGTTTTGATGGTGCGAAACGAAAGGCGATCGGTTTCTGTGCCAATATTGAACATGCACAGTATATGGCTGATGCCTTTAATAAACGTGGTATCCCTAGTATTTGTTTAACGGGAAATAATACAGTTGAAGAAAGAACTGCTGGTATCCAGCAACTTGAATCTGATGAAGACCCATTAGAAGTGATTTTTACAGTGGATATTTTTAATGAAGGTATAGATATCCCAGCTATTAACCTAATTCTTATGCTAAGACCTACTAACTCACCGATTATATTTATTCAGCAACTTGGTCGTGGACTTCGTAAATATGAAGATAAAACTTTCTTAACAGTACTCGATTTCATCGGCAACCATGCTAAAGCTTTTTTAATCGCCATTGCCCTTAATGGAAGTCGCTATTACGACAAAGATAGTCTACGTGTTGCTGTAGCTACGGAATTCGCCACTATTCCAGGCTGTAGCCATATTCAAATGGACCGCATTTCTCAAGAACGTATCTTAGAGCAGCTTAATACAGAAAACTTCAATGCGCTAAAATATCTTAAAGAGGAATATCTGGAATTTAAAATGCTTAATAGTGGACATACCCCTTATTTCTTAATGGACTACATTAAATATGAAGGTGCCCCAGATCCACTGCGATTTATAAAGAAAGAAAAAACTTACCCTGGTTTCGTTGCTAAAATGGAAAAAGAAGAACGCCTTAATTATCTTCTAGCCTATGAGCCTTTTAGTAAATTTCTTAAAGAGATTTCAGGTCAATTGCCTATCAAGAGACCTCATGAATTTGCTATACTTAAATACCTTTTAAAACATGATTTCATTACCCTTGAAATAGCTGTTCAAGAAATCTCTAAATACATGGAAACAGTAACCTTAGCCACCGTAGAACATGCCTTTCAATGCCTTAGCCGTGCTTATCATGATTCGGGTCAGCTCAAAAGTACCATTTCTGCTTTTTCTTATGAAAATGAAACTTTGACCAGAACGGCTACGCTAACGGAGCTCTTAAAAGATAAACGCTATAGCGTCTTTATTGAAGATGTTATTTACTATGGTTTAATATGTTATGAAAAGAATTTCGGCGATACCAACTACGGCTTACCTTTCTTCAAACTCTATGAACAATATAGCATGGTTGATACTGCCCTTTTATCTAACTATACCAAATGTCATAGTGCTTTCCGTGGTAGTGGTCTCTTAACGAATGGCAATGATTTCTTCCTCTTCATTGACCTTCACAAGGACGAAGGCATTAAAGAAAGCATTAACTATCAAGACCTCTTCATTGACTCTGGTCATTTTCAGTGGCAGTCACCTAACGCAACATCTACAACCTCTGAACGTGGTCAAAACATTGTACATAACAAAGAAAATAACATCCGCCTTCATCTCTTTATTCGAAAATATAAAGAACTAGATGGCATCGTTCAGCCTTATATTTATATTGGTACAGGCGATGTCATCGAATTCTATGGTGAAAAGCCAATTACAACACTTATCGCCCTGCACCACGAAGTACCTAGCGGGCTTTATACAGAATTTACACAAACAGGGACACTAAAATAAATATCTTACCTAGTCAAAAAGGTTCCAATACATTCATCACAAGAATATATTGGAACCTTCCTTTTATATTACTGATTATATTACTAATTCTTTTTGTAATTTCTCTACAATAGGAATATCTGCTGGTGCCCAGTCTAGTGTCATAAGTTCTTCTACTTTTAGCCACTTATGATCTACATGCTCTTTTCTTATAAAGTGAGGTGTATCTACCTTACAAATATAACTATGCATCTTAATCTTAAAGTCTGGATAAGTATGCTCTACTGTCATAAAGAAATCTTCTTTCCTTATTTGAACTGCTAGTGCCATCTCTTCTCTTAGTTCTCGCTCTAATGCAGCCATCTGAGTCTCCCCATCTTCAATTTTGCCTCCTGGAAATTCATATTTATAGGAAACATAATCATATTTCCCCTTATTCCTCTGCATGCAAAGTATACGATCTTCATAAATAATAATTGCTGCTACTACTTCATGTTGTTTCATATACGGCCTCTTTTCCCTAATAAACTATATTAATTCTATTATACTGGATTAGGCTTTAATATTTAAGATACTGCACTTATTTTCACTACTGATTGTAACTTGCATTTTTAAAGTCTAAACGTACTAATTCTTTCTTATTAGGCATCTCAATTCTTTCTTCATATATAAATAAGTATCCACTATTACACATATTGATTATCAGCTCTTCTTGATTAACATCATGATGTATTGTATCCAAGCAGCTAAGTGCTTCTAGATATGGTGAATCTGATACAAAGGTATTTTCATGATTAACTTGAATTACTACCGATACATAATGTGCATTCATCTTTAAAATATTCTTTAAAAAAATATCAATGCCTATGTATTCAATAAGTAAATTAGCAATAACCAACTCTACATGAGGTAAAATTATATTGTTTATATCTAGCAGATTTGCATGAATCAATTTTAGTGTATTAGATAATCCACAATATCTCTGATTACATTCACTTAAATATTTACCATTAATATCTACACCATATACTTTATCAATTTTATCGCGCTGAATATGATCCAAACCATTTCCTCCAGCTACTCCTAATATACATAATGTCTTTATATTATATCTATATATTTGATCTTTCATCATTAAATTAAGTACCTGTAACTGTTGTACTGTATTTAATTTCATATGCTTCTCATAATCTTGTAAATCAATTATCTCCCATGGATTCATATTTCACCTTCATAAACTTAATTTTCATCAGCTATTTTATCTTTAATTAAAAATTTCTTTATCATTGTAAAACATAATATTACAAATAAAAAGGCCTGTATTGCAAAAGCAACACTAACATCTATTCTCTCAATGATAATTCCACCAATTGCTAATCCTAATGCCATAGATATCATACTTCCTAATGCTTTAAATGAATATACCCTTCCTAAGAATTCACCTTTTACCTCTTTTTGCAAAATTACACCTATATTTACATTAACAATTGCAACCGAAATACCTAAAATGAAAAAGAGTACACTAAAACTAATAATGACAAATAACTCATAATTTATGTACACACTATTAATAATCAATATTATAGGTAGCATTACAAATACTGGAAGTTGTATAATAACTACATGCGTTAAGTGCTTATACATATTCTCTTTCATGTTATACCTTGAGGCTATACTAGCTCCTATAATCATTCCTACGAACATACCTATTTGAATTATGGCTACTGCTCCAATAGTCGTCTTATATATGGTATTAAATACATATGGAATGTATATAGAATATACAGATATATATATATAGTTCCAAACTAAAGCAAATACGATAATAAAAAGTATTCTATTATTCGTCATTAAATACTTAATACCATCTTTTAAACTAGTATTTTCTTGTTTTCTACTATTTGTAATAGATCTATTAGGATGTATAAACATCTCAGAAACACCAGATAAAACATAGGCCATACCAGCTATGAGAAAGATTAGTTTTATTCCAAATATCTGATATATTATTCCTCCAACTGCTAATCCTATTAGAGCTATTAAATTATCTACCATAGATAGTAATGCGTTAGCTTTCACTAATCCCCTTTCCTCCACCAATTCGGGTATTATACTCATTGATGCAGGGTTAAATAGTGCTGCACATATATTTAAAACTACTGCACATATGTACATCCATATTAACTGTCCTTCCAATTTAAATACTATAACAGCAAAAAGAAAGAGTATATAAATTCCACGTATAATATCAGCTATATATAAAACCTTTTCCTTTTTCCATCGATCTATGTATCTTCCGAAAATCATAATTGAGATGCCACACACAACATTAGCTAATACTAAATATGAACTCATTGCTGTTGCCGAATTTGTAACACTTAATATGTACCATGGTAACGCTAGATTAAATATTCCATCTCCAAGCTGAGAAACTATTTTACCAAATAATAACAGCCAAAAATTTACCCCTAAATTATAAGTACCTACCTTCTCTGGTAATTTAACTGTTTCATCACAACTCATAATAATCTAGGTCTCCTTCTATAGCAAATAATCTTTGAGTTACCCTTTTTAATAATTCACAATATTCTTCAAGTACATAATTTGCACTTCCAAAACTTTGTTCCAATGGCCCTAAGCAGAATCCTGAACAAAATCCTTCAATATCACAAGCCTTACATTTACTTGAATTATTAATACTTCTCTTAGCATATATTTGATATGTTTCATTACTTAGTAATTCTTTAATATCTCTTATATCACCAAAGTATGCTGATGAACCCTTACAAGAAAAAACTTTTCCATTTGGTTCAATGCTAAATTGGCTTCCTGTTCCTGAGCATGTCTTAAACCCTTTTTTCATAGCCATAAAATCAAGTGATGCTAGATATGTACTCATCCAATAACCTGATACTTGAATATCTTTTTCTAACCCATATTGATAAACCTCTATCAACTTGTCACTGATTTCTTCAATTGTATCTTTTGTATAGAAGCTTGGATCCAAATCAAGTACTATACCAACCTCGCTTACATTATATTCTAATGCACAATCTATAATTGAAGTATCAAAATATTCAATAGTCTGTTGTGATAAAACTGAATTAAATGCAACATGATTATTATTACTTTTTAGTATTTCTAAAGATTCTATAACCTTCTCAATACTGTTTTTCCCTGATTTCATATTCCTATCTGTTTTTTTGGGGTTATCAAAGCTAATAACTACACCAACGTTGTATCTTTTAAAATACTCAGCTATATTTTTATCAATTAAAGAACCATTTGTCACAATACTATATGAGATATCAATACCATATTGTTTCCCGTTTTCAAAATGTTCTAGAACTGCTATTATGGCTTCCTTATTAGTTAATGGCTCGCCCCCAAAAAACTGAATATGCAAGGCATCTGCATCTTCCTTTTTAATGGTATCTATTACTACTTGAATATACTCTATAGCATCAGCTGAACTCATAATCTTATTATTTATATCATGTTGATACTTTTCTCTTTCCTCAGAACAATATATTTTATTTTCAAAACAATATTTGCACTTAAAATTACAATTGTTACTTACTACTAATTGAATAGTCTTTATTTGTCTACCCGTTGATAAATTTTGTATTCTTTCATTTGTATACTTCTCTACATAATCTGTATCAACTCCATCTACAATGAGAAATCCTTTTTCACTAAATTCTTGAAAAACTTCTTCCAGTTCGCTTTCATCTATATTAAATTTTAGCTTAGAAATCAATTCCTGAGGTGAATTACATACTTTAATATCCTTCAACTTTTCAAAGATTTCTCTTATTTTTTCATCAATTGCACACGCACCACCAATTTGACTATGATAAATAACTGTATCATTTGGCCTCTCTATAAACTTCACATATTTAGATACTTGAACTTGGCTCATTCTTATTCCTCCATCTGCTCATTCATAATAAATATAGAATCAAAATCAGAATCCTGTGATCTCATTATCAACTCTTGAGTTACCTTTTTATATATATAACAAAGACTTTCATTTATCCCATACATGCTCCCCTTCTTTTCAAGTGCCCCTACACATACACCTGAGCAAAAAGCGTGTAATTCGCATGTACTACATTTTTCACCATTCATATATACCTTATTTAAATACTGTGTATATCTTTCACCCTTTAAAAGAGAATCCCAATCTTCTAGAGAACCAATTTTATATGTACAACACTTACATGCAAATATATCTCCAGAGGGTTCTACGCTTACCTTACACCCTGTTGCTGGACAGGCCTTATATCCTTTTTCAAAATATGTATAGTCCTTATTAGCTATCTGTTGATACATCTTTTCCCAATAACCAGTAACATTTAGCCCCTTTAATCTTCCATAATCATATGTATTTAATAATAGTGTAACAATATCATCTTCTGTCCAAGTATCTGTCAAAAACTCTGCATCTAAATCTAATATTAATCCCAAATTTCGAACTCCATTTTCTAAAGAAAATTCAACTAATCCTTTATAATCATAATTACCAATGGTCCACTTTGAGATAACTGAATTAAAACTTACTAAAATATTTTTTCTCTTTAAAATTTGTAATACTGGGCGAAGTATACTCGTTAAATCTTCACCATTTCTATATAAATCAAACACTCCTTTTATTAAAGGCCAATTCATTAATGGCTCACCACCAAAAAACTCAATCGATAAGACGCTATTACCATTTATTTTGATGTTATTAATCATTCTATCAATAGATTTTTGTGCAACTTCAAGTTTCATATTAGAGGGTGCATTGTAAATACTATTATCTCTTAACTTATGCTCTTCATCTAAAAAACAATATTTACAATTGAAGTTACAATAATTTGATACAATAAGTTGTAAACCAATTAAATTCCTTCCATCATTTGCTAACTTTCTATCCTCTCTTTCTTCTCTAACTACTTCATCTTCTTCATCATCCTCGACAATAAAATAGTTATCACTTAATCTTTTAATAATTTCAGGATACTTTTCTTCATATTTAGAAAAGTTATTAAGCATCTTTATGCATTTCTCATCAAACTTTGATAAGTTCCCAAATAACTTATGATACACATAATAATAGTCCCCATGCTTGCATATACTTAACTTATTACTAACCTGTCTCATTTTTCATCCCCTTATTCCTAATACATAATAAACATCTTAGAATTTAAAAATAGCAATCTTAATACAATATCCATCGTATTAAGATTGCTATAATTTAACAGTTTATATTTTATAAGCTTATTGTTTTCTAATTATTTAACAGCACCAATTGTTCCAGCAATTGTATTGTTTTTTACTGTTTTAGTTGTTTTTTTCATAATATCCCTCCTTCCTATAAATATGTAGGTTTAAATATCTTTATAAACTGTTAAATTTATTTGATTTTATTATATTTCTTTATTTTTGCCAAACTATTTAGTTAATTAAATGTGCCCGTTTAATATTACATCAATACAGCTAGATTTATACTTGATGTATTCTACTATTTAGCATTTATAATAACAGAAACATTACTATTATTACCTTAGATATTAAATATTTCATTTTGTTATATTGTAACTTCCTTGTCTCATAAGCATTTTTGTCTGCCCTCTTCATTACTTATAAAATTACAGCAATAAAATACCTTCCTTATATAGTAAACAGTTTTACCACTTCCTATAAGGAAGGTTTATATATTATTTTATTTTTCCATCCATAAAATCACTCTACGACACTAACTTCCACTGCTGATTGTAACTTGCATTGTCATACCACATCTGTACACTATCCCCATTGTTCGATAAGCCACCTGTGTCTAAACATTTGCCACTGACACGATTGATGAATTTCACATAGCCATTTCCTTGGTCAACGATTTTCCATTGCTGATTGTAGCTTGTTCCTTCTTGCCATAAGCCTACATTGTTACCGTCACTGCTTCTTCCTAGACTATCAAGGGCTATATTGCCATTTCGGCAAAGGATTTTATAATAACCGCTCTCTACATGTACCAACTGCCATTGCTGATTATAGCTAGAACCACTTTCCCATTGTCCGACATCTGTGCCATTGGTTGTGCTACCTAGACTATCGAGGCATTTATTAGAGCTACGGTTTAATAACTTATAATAACCGCTATAAGTAGGTATCGTGCTTGTCCCGAAACCTTTTAGGGCAGATGTAAATTTACCGTTACTATCACATGCCCCTAAATTATAACCACCATTAAAGCCTGGATAAGCTGCTGGTTCCCAATAAAATACACCTAATCCTTTTGAATTAGATAATGATTTTACCTTAGATACCATATCGGCTAAAAATGTTTGTACAATGTCTGGGCTTGCATAATCCATCCCCACTTCACAAATCATTATTTCTTTATTATATCTAGAAATCATACTGTTCATATTGGTTAATGTCTGGGCTGTAAGTGTTGACCAATTTGATGTCGAAGGATATAGGGACATACCAATCACATCAAATTTTGCCCCATTGTTTACAAGCCCATCAAACATCCACGTATAGAGGGCATTATCATTGCCATTAGCTAAGTGAACGATTACCTTGGAATTAGGACTAACAGCCTTTACAGCATCATAACCACAGTTAATGAGCCATGCAAAGTTTTTCATATTATTAGTAGCCTTTCCATAATCCCAAAGCATGCCATTGTTCGTCTCATTCCCCACCTGTACCCATTTAGGATAAATGTTTTCACTAGCTAGACTAGACATGACATCATATGTATAGTTGTAAACTGTATTCATGAGCTGCTCGAAACTATAACTGCTCCATGCTGCTGGAATCTTTTGATTCGCTGGGTCTGCCCAAGTATCACTATAATGAAAGTCTATCATCACGTCTAAACCTAATGCTTTAGCCCTTTTTGCCATAGCGATTGTATTTGCCTTATCACACCACCCATTTCCTATGTCCCCTGATGGATTCACAAATACCCTTAAGCGCACAGCATTGACCCCGAAATCATCTTTTAAAATACTAAGCACATCTTTTTTTACACCATATTGATCATACCAAACGTACCCATTTGCTTCCATAGCAGGCACCCAACTCACATCTGCACCATTTGCAAATGTTGTAGCTGCCCTTACTTCATCATTCATGCCAAGACAAACTAGTAAAACTAACGAACACATTACATATCTTAGTATCTTCCTAAACATAGCCGCCTCCAATTATTTAATTAATAATACCAACCACACAACTCCCCTTTAGGACCTTATCCCGACTAGCCTTATCACCCTCTTTAATATGAATAGTCATAATTTTAAAATATCTATACTCTATTTTTACAACATTTTCTATGTTTTTTCAACTAATTATTCACTATTTTTTAGACAAATATCACATTTGTGTTTAAAAATGCTCTGATATATCACTTTATATCTATTTGCAAAAATATTTTATTATAAATTTCATATCCTTTTCTTTTTCTGCTAAAATATATTAATCATATCTCTTAGAAAGGTTAATAATCATGTCTAAAATTTCTATTAAAAAATTAATTACACATAAAAAGACACTTCTACTTTCTCTCATGCTCATCATTAGCTTGGCACTTGGGCTCTTTGTAAATCAAAAGTTCTATCATGCTGATGATACAGCCATAGCAAGTTTAGAATCTACATCTAGTCTTACTGTTGTAGAGACTTCTGATTATTATGCATTCATTCCCGTAGCTGAGGCTACAGGGAGTGCCTTTATCTTATATCCTGGTGCATTAGTTGATGCTAAGGCTTATGCACCACTTATGGCTAAGCTTGCAGAACAAGGTGCTACCAGTTTCATTGCAAAGATGCCCCTTAATATGGCTATCTTGAAAAAGGATGCTGCACGTCAAATCATTGCAGATTATCCAAATATCACAGACTGGTATATAGGTGGCCACTCTTTAGGCGGCGTCATGGCTGCAAGTTATGCTGATGAAAATCCTGATTTAATTAAGGGTATTGCTTTTCTAGCTTCTTACCCTAATAAGGACTTAACGGACCAACCCCTTAAAGTCGTTTCCCTCTATGGCACCAACGATGGTGTCCTCAATATGTCTGCTTATCAAGACGCCAAAAGACTCTTACCAACGGATTCTGCTAACTATAAGGAAATTCCCCTTATAGGTGGCAATCATGCAGGCTTCGGAAATTATGGCTCACAGTCCGGGGATGCCACTGCTACTATTTCATCTAAAATACAGCAAGAACTTACCGTTAATGCACTTATTAATCTAATGAATAATAACTAATGAAACAAAAGGGCTATAACGAAATCCTTAAAAATCTCGTCATAGCCCTTTTTTAATATTGGCATATAAACAGCCCTTACTTCATCCCTTAACCTTTTTATATGCATTTCATATAACTGTCTCGGTATTGTTACTCTAAATCAACAATAATGCAACCACTGGTAATGCCATTAATATTAATGCCCATATCCAGTCGGCTTTTCTTGTTATAATTGTTACCATACCTAGAATCCAGGTTAAAATGGCACTTAAGATAATGCCTACTTGTGCTTGCATCACGTAACATATAAAGTAAGCAATACAGCTTATAGTACATAATATAAGCCATATGTGACTCCCCTCTTTTTTCTCAACTTGTGCATCTACGACAACGGCAATGCTAGTAGTAGCTGCACCTTCTACTGCTTGGCAGGTCAGCATACAACTTCCTACACCTCTTGCCCACAAAAATTGTGAACCATCTTTTTGACTTGCTACAGTTGCTACGCTACCATCAGTCGTATACCACCTATATTCTGTATTATAGGCATCACTAGGTTCTACTGTAACCTCTATAGGTTTCACCTCTCCTACCACAGCACGCCATTGGCTCTGGCTTAATGTAATCGTCTTAATCTGTGGCCTTACTATAAGTGTTATAGTCGCTTGCGTATGTTCACCCTTTAAAGTAATCGTACACGTTCCTTCTGAAATGGTTCGTATTCTGCCCTCATCTAATATCACTGCAACCTTAGGATCATCACTTATGACTTCTATTTTTGTTACATCTTCTTCATCTATCGCATATTTTTCAAAATCCACTTTTTGAGTTTTATCAACTCCCATAACCATTTCCCCTAATGGCATAGGTGCTATTTCTTCTACTTCTTCTATTGCTTCTACTTCTTCCTCTACTTCAGTTGCTGCAACTTCGCCATCGCTCATAGCATCGCTATCAATTGCAATGGCCCTAGCCAATAGGTTTAATTCTTCTGCGCTTAAGTTTTCAGCTTCCTGCTGCAAGTCATGATGTAAGGCTATAATTCTTGGTGTATAAAGCTTTCTTTGTACTACTGTTTCTAAAAATTTATAAGCCTCACTATCGGTAAGCCCAAGCACATAACTCTTACCTACTCTTCTGGCCTGAATAGGCTCATCTAAGTAAATAATGAATTTGCCATCCTGCTTCTTTGCTAAATCTACGCTTTCTGGTTCATTATTAACCATAATAACATCTGCTTGTTTTTCTTCAAAAGTTGTTGTATAACGCATAGGTAAAGCAATCTTTCGAATAGCTTCATCACATATTAAAATGTTATCTTCAAACTTTTTATAATCTGCAAGATACTTTTTCCCTAATGTTTCTAATGTATTTAAACGGATTTCATCACTTTCATCTACTTCAAATGGTTCATAAATATATTCTGTACACCTTGAATGAGCTGTCTTTAAGTGACTAAGTAATATATTTTCAAATTCCCCTGCTGTAACGATTAATTTAAATTCATCCCCAATAGCTTCTTCTACTATTTCAAAAAATATATAAGCCCACTCCAAAAATGGACGTTTCTCTAAACTATTTAATGTACTACTTGGTGAGAGCGGCTTATCATTAATGCGTATAGAATTAGTATTTTGATACGGATTAATCTTTAACTTTACTACATTCATATATCTAATCTCCTTTAGTTTAATAATGTATCCCACTAGCTTTTCCTATATAAATTTAGGGATGTTCATTATGACCATCCCTAAATTTAAGCACTATTTCTCTTCCGTATTTCATTCTACATAGATTTCTTTTCTATAGATTTATCTTCTATAGATTTCACATTTATAAAACTTAGTGATTCATAGTTTTATAAATGTGAAATCATTTATATATGTGTCCCATTATTAATATTATATTTTCTTTAATCTAATAATTCAATATTTACTAAAAATTATTTCTAAATTTCCTTTCTCAACTTCTCCAATGCCTTCTGCTTCTTATTTTCTACTGTCCTATACTTTAAATTTAATCGTTCTGCTATAACCTTTAACGGCATTTGTTTCATGTAATACTCACAAATAATTTCATATTCTATATCTGAAAGCACACTTAAGCATTTCTCGCATAACATTTTGCTAATAATCTTTTCTTCAATACTGATAGTCTCATCTACATATCCTGTTTCATCTTCTAAAAGTGTGAACTGTCTTAGCTTGATTTTACGATTCATATTGGCACGCCAGCCATAGAGCCTTGCCCGATAATATGTTCCAAAGGTTACCCCTAAACTTTCATCATAGTTTTCCCATGTCTCTCTAAAGATGAAGTAACATTCCTGCTCTATATCTTCCTTTTCATACCCAAATAAATACGTCTCCCTACAAAACTTATTACGTAAATTCCTTAGTTTCTCCCACCACATCTCAAATGCACTTTCTACACTTGGTTTCATCTCAGCTTCTTTCCGCTGCAGCTGTTTTATTTGCGCAACTCAAAGATAGCATATTCCTCATTTCCTATAAAACCTAACAAGGCACTACGTCTTACGCGCCCTAGACCTATTTGCTGCATTTACAGTACTCAGTTCCTCCTTTAGGCGCTTCTTCTATTGCATTGTAGCCTTTCTAGCATATTTTATATATTTACACATTAAAAAAGCAGTTTGAAAAGTCTTAACGCATTACCTCTTCAAACTGCTTTTATTTATTGATTTATTTATGCTTTACCTGAAAGCACTTTTTATCTTCTTGTAAAATATGTGTGAAAAACCATTGTTGTAAAAATGTTCTTAACTTCTTTAGCTCTGCTGTTGGATTTTTAAGCAGCTCCTCACAGTCCACAGCATTGATAACCTTCATAAATTCCTCATGCTGCGCTTTATGTTCGCCTAAATAAATGCTATTATTTTTCAGCAAAATTTGTTCCTCTGTATAAAAATGATATGTCATGTAATCCCTAATCTCACATAACGTGTCTAATATCTGCTGATGTTGGCGATCTATTTCTTCTACCCCTACACTGATACTGTCATCCCAATCAAACTGAAAATCAAACACTTTACTATCCTCACTTTACTACTTTCTCCTCTCCCCTCTTTATAATCTATCTCCATTTCCCGTTTCTAATTCTTACCTTCTTATTCCTTACTCCTCAATTATCCCGCTGTGCGTCTCCTCTCCCTTCTCTCCTTTTTATTTTTCATTATAAATTACCAGCCTTCCCCTTTACCGCCTTTAGGATGCACACTTCAATGTACACTTTGAAACAATACGCCCCCTTAGGTATGGCAATGCCACACTTCTGATGGATTTGCCTCATAAGTGGCTTTACAATTTGCTTTAAAATGGCATCATTGGTTAGTGGAAGTTGTTGCTGAATATTGGTTAACTCACCAATGGCTTGCGGTGTTAATATTTCTCGTTGTAACTTTTCAGTAGCAGCCTCTACTATGTCATACCTTTCTTGAAGTTCGCTTCTAATTGTCTCTATGTTATTTATTTTTTGTTCTAAAACTTGAAGCTGCTCTTCTAATACAGTTTCATTGTTTTTTTCTTTTAGAATACCTAAATCATATAGCGGCTTCTTCATTAAATAACCTAGTTTTCTTTTTCTACAACGCATCTCTCGATGCTGCTTTTGCAAGCTTTTATAAGAAGCAATTAATTCTTCCATAAGCTGATTTGCCTGTGTTAGACATGTAGGCTCTTGTGCTATTTCTAAGCTGCTATTGTCCTCCTTAGTATTTCCATCTCTCAGTAACGTTGCTGTCTGCTTAAGGTGCTCTATATTTTTGCTTTGTTTCTTTTGATACTCATAAACTTCTATAATATGGCTATTGATTTCTACCAGATTATCAAAAATGCTTTCTTTCATAAAAAAATGTTTTGCTTTCTCTTCAAATAATCTATAAGCCTCTGAAGCTTTTATGTTATTTATTATGTCCTCGTACCAACTTTTAATATCCCCATTTAGCATTTCTAAAAAAGCATCTGAATAAATAAATTCTATAAATTCTGCTGGTAATGTCTGTTCATCCTGCCAGTTTAATGCCCTATATGCCTTTTCATCTTGGCCATAATCTGCCAGAAGATTGATATAATATTCTTCTGCTCTTCTAGGTTCCACCTCTCTATTCAACTTTTTTTCTTCCTCCTGTTACTGATCCCTTGGTGATTTTTATATTTTCTTCTTTATTCTACCATATTCTTTTACTCTTCGTTATAAAAAATCACCTTAAAATCACCTATTTATCATCTCGTGGCTCTAACATAGACCTAATGTGCAATAAATTCCTTTCCTGATCCTTTGAAAGTGTGTCACCATTCACAAGTATTTCACCTATTTCTAAGAGGCTCATTATATTGGCACCTGCACATTTAACTTGTCTTCTTCTCAAATCTTTAATAACAGCTAAAATCTTCTTGGCTGATTCTTCACTAATGCAATCTCTTCGCCTTCGTCTATCACCTATCTCTATCAGTGCATACATCCCATTATAAGTAATATAAGTTACATCTTGTCGCTGTTCCTTGTTAATAATATCTATAATGACAGGGATACTATACTCCACTTGTGAAATATCAATAGGATGTGTATTTTCTCTGCTCCCTATCTTACCAATTGCCCAAAGTGTAGATATATTCGTTTTTTCTTGTGAAATAGTTAAATAACGAATAAGTACATCCATAGATTCTCTTGTGGTCGCAACCTTACCTAATGATATAATCACAGCGTCAACTAAGCCTCTCATATTGGGTCTTTTGATATTCAGCAATTCTCTTAATATCTCTTCTATCTGATTATCTCCCGTTTTGCCTATTGCCTCTATGAGATATCTATAATATTGAATTTTTCTCGTTTCAATAAAAAAGCTCTGTTTAAGATCTGTAATTTCTTTACTTACATAAGTTAAAAATTGTTGATTGAGTCCCGTCACTTTCATTAAGTTCCCTGCTGTAAGTGCTAATCTACTTAATGTAAATATATCTGACTCCTTATTCATGCGTTGCATCAGCCAGCCCATAAGTTCGTTTTTATTGCTGCCGCTTACTATCATCTTCTCCGCTGCCTTAATCTTTAGCATACAATTACTCTTATCTTGTACATATTTTTCCCGTGAATAACGCTTACACTGTTTCATGAGCTGTTCAATTATACCTTCACCTACCACATATTCTGTGGTATCTTCATAGGCTTCTTTTAGATTCTTTCTCCCGATATTTTTTAATCTGGCATCTTCTACTTCTGCTGCTTCTCTTTCTTCCTCCATTAAATATCTGATTTCCATCGTATATTTATGCGCCACATCTTCATTAATCCATGCTTTCGTTGTGGCAATACCAGCTTCATCTATTTCTAGCTGAATAGAAATCTTATCTCTTTTATGCAAAGGTCTATCAAAGGTAATTTCCCGCATAGCTATTTGTTTATTGGGCAAATGGGTGTCCTCTCTGCTCCCGCGATAAAACGGAATCTCTATAGATGTGGTGCCATCCCTTACTGCAAATTCATCATAAACTGGTGATGTAAAAGGTAAGATTACACCTGGCTTTGCCAAATGCCTTACATACCCCCCTATCGTTTCAATGCCAATGCCATCATTTAAGATATTTGAAATCTGCAACCCATTGTGTAATGCATGATGATAATATACAGCACCTAATGCCACTGATAAATCAGGATTTTGTACTTCTAAAGGTTCTATGCCAAAGAACTCCTTTAATCGTCTTTGAATAAGTGGCAATTTGGTCATGCCACCATTTAAAAGCACCGCATCCACTTTCACACATTTACCTTCTTTTTGATATGCCTTGCTTAGTACATCTAATATAGGATAGATTATATTATTTACATCTAAGATTTCGCCTGCTTCTACCCTTGCTACATCTTGTAAGGTATAGTCCTTAGCAAGTAATTCTGCTACCACTTCTTCGTATTCTTTCTCTGTGATTTTTTCGTCAATAGGCACACCGCCCATAATAGCTGGATGACTAATCTCTATGACGACTTCCTCTATAGGCTCCTCTATGGCTTGCTGCTCATAAATGAGTTTATACTGCTGATAGCATGCTACAATATCCTTTTTCGCCTTTTCAGCTAACTTCTTTAATTTTTGTAATCCTACCTCTTTTTCTTGATGATTAATCCCCTTTACCTTATGGGCAATCTTATTGTATAAGTATCTGGAAAACAATATATCAAAGTTGTCCCCGCCCACCAATGTATGTCTGGATATAGCATAATCCTCAAATTTAACTTCTTCATTTTCATCACGCCATACCTTATGAAGAGAGACATCTAGCGTCCCTCCCCCTAAGTCATACACCAAAATATTTTTAGGCTTCTCTAATGCTAACACTGCTTCTGGGAAAAGGTCTCTATCTAGGCCATCAATAAAGTTATATAATGCAGCCCTTGGTTCATCTAAAAGTATATTACGCATAGAGCCATCTTCATTTTTTACCTTAATGCCTGCTAGCTCCGCTGCCTTCAAGGTATCTCTTCTCATTTCACTATCGAAGGATGCTGGTACTGTAATAATCACATCATCTGGAAATTGTCTAAAGAATGTTTTTGCATTTGCCAAAGCAAATCTTATAATATAGCTGCTAATCTGAGGTGCCGTATATTTCTTATCTAAAATGTAATATTCTCTTCCTGTTCCCATGCTACTTTTCACAGATGTCACTACCTGCCGTGGCACTTTTGCCGCCATCTCCTTGGCATAACTGCCCACTATAGGATTCGCCTTCTGATCCATATAAACACAGGATGGGACAACTTCCTGTTCTATAAATTCCCCATTACTCTGAGGTACCTTAAGCCGCATTATATGCGCCTCAAACCTCTTGCTCTTATGATTAAATGTCCCATATGCAATAGCCGTATTAGTCGTTCCTAAGTCAATCGCGCAATAAAAATTGTGGTTCATCCTGTCACCTTCTTACCCATATAAACTGGCTTCGATATGATGCTCTCTTTATATCGCCAACCGGGTGACTTCACCTCTATATCTCTCTTATCTTCATCACTCATAAAAGGGTCTCCATAATATATACAATCATCTAATTCCTGCTTGGTTGTAATAAAATGCTTCTTATGCGTGACTGCCGTTATCCCATAGTTCTTTAGAAATCTAGCAAGGCCTTTTATTAGCACCATCATAGATTGTAGCTCTTCTGGTACCACATACCCCTTTGCTTCTAATTCTAATATCTTTTCATTACATTTACTCAGTTCATTGAGTAAATTGCCTTGGTCATCTTCATTAAGTGCACTTAAAAACTGGGCAATATATTTTTGCTGCTCGTTCTTTTGATTTTTATCTATATGATTTTCATAATCTCTTAACTGCGTTTGACTCAGTTTCAAAGCACTTTTTAAATCCATATAGCTTGTGTCATTGTATACCTTAATACCTGCTGACATTGCCATCTTATCTATGAATTCTCTCATGAAATGCTTAGCCGTTACACAGGTCATTGCCTGCATTAATTCCCCATAAGTGCTCAGTAACCTTCTATCTAATAATTGTGCAAAATAATAGGTGACAAGTTTATATTGTATTGCCATCCACTTCCTATCATTCAAGCTTTTGTATACTTGAGTATATTTATTTTTAGTTGTATCTCCACCAATACTGAAGGCATATATGGCTTCAGCTACTTCTTTACTCTCTTTAATCAGTTCTTCTCGCTTTTTCTTGCTTAGATTATCTATATCCTTTAGGCACCATCTAACAACTCTTCCCTCATACCCCTTTTTAATTAACTCTTCTTCATAATGTTTAATCTGAGCGGTAGGTGTGCTTTCCATCAATTCTACAATTTCTTCCTCTACTTTAGCCTTCATCACTAATTTTTTATCATACTTCATAATTTGTGATTTAAAGTTTACAAAATTAAATTTTAGAATTTCCTCTCCGTCCATTATTTCATCTCCACTTCATATACCTTCTTATTTTCCACCCGCACGACATCTATATCTGGCATTTCTTCTTGTATTTGTGCCATAAGTGTCATCGCTTTATATTGCATATTCTGATGCACCAAGAATAAATGTTTAGGACTTACAAGCCTCACAAATTGCACCAATTCATCATAGTCTGCATGTCGCTTTGTATTGAGATTAACTTCATCCCTTTGCCCATGTGTGCTTTCCATAATGAGTACATTACATTGTTTCAAGATTTGTAGTACCTTTTTCTCACATTCCTTTGGGCTAAAGCCAGTTAGTGGAAAAGAGAAATCTCCCGTATATAAAACTCTAAAGTCCTTATATTCCATTAAGGTCATAGCTGCACCGCTCATATGGCCAGCCGGTAAAAATGTTATCTTTACATTTCCAGAATAAAAGGATTTAAAATACTCATATGGAATGATAGAGTGCATATAACTCTTTACCTTTAATGCTTCCTTATCCATCTCATACTTTGCAGTATTAATTTGTTCTAGTATCCTATCTCTAGTTTTAGGCGTTGCTATGATTCTAAATTTATCTGACTCCTCTTCTAAATATCTCACGCCCTCATAATGATCCTTATGGGCATGAGATATAATGATGGTCTTAATATCATACATATTTTCAATTAAGGCATTCCTTAATAACTCATCATAATCTGGCAGTCTATTTCCTTCACTTCTAAGACCAAAGTCTAATAGAAGCTTCGTATCTCCTATTTGCAAGTAGTAGCTACTTGCACCTATTTCATCCCCTCCTCCTACTGCCATAAATACGATACGTTCTATAATCTCATCTCCTTACAACCACTTTACTTGGTTATACTTCTTCTATATATACTATGGACTCCCACATACATATATGACGTATCCCGTAGCGTATTTAGGGGCAAGAGGCGGGCTATTCTTTTTTATTGCTCTGGTAAAATGTATATATCTGTATCCTGGGCTACCATATCAGCCACTGTAATCATTGTTTTTCCTTCTGCTTCTTTATAGAGTGCGTATCCCTCTGGTGGGAACACTTGAAAGACAGCCTCCTTAGAAACTGTATATTTATTGACCTTACCATTTTCACGGTGTAATGTGACATTATAAGTTGCTTTATCATTCTCTAAGTTTGTTACAAATTCAGGTACTTCTAACCCTTCCTCTGTATAGGTTATAAAAGACTCTGTCAAAATCAATTCCGCCTCTTCACCATAAGCAATCTCACTGTATTTCTGTAGCTCCAATGTCTCTGGATTATACGTATACACAAAGCGCATCACATCATATTTTCCCGCATCAAAGTAACTACCTAAATATACATCTTGGCTACTAATAGGAACTTCTGTAATCATTGTCCCTACACCATTTTCTATGGAGTTCTCTACCATCTTCTCATCGCCCCAAACATTTAAATCCTTTGCTTCTAGGTCCCCAATATAAGCTTCTATCTGATGGTCTATAAAGAGGCGTATACTAAATTTATTATCTTCTGGATCAAAGATATACATCCTTCCTCCCTTTTGAAATTCAGTATAACCATAGGAATTTTCATAAGTTGTTTCATACCCCTCCTTACCTATGCTAATACCTTCATAAGTCGAAAAATCTGCGCTTCCGTCCTCCTTATAATAAATTGTATTCACTAGTTTGGTGCAATGGCCTTTTAGAACCGATTCCGTCGTATTGGCTGCCACTAAATCCCCTAGTGTAATTTGAGGTGCCTTTTCATCTGCTCTCTGCCTTGTTCCACAAGCGGTTAAGGCTATGCACAGGCATAAGATTGGTAGTAACTTCTTTATTATTTTCATATAAAGAAGCCCCCCTTCAATAATTACATGATGTTATTATATGCAAGGGGGACTTTAAACTTCACATAAATAAGCTATCAAATTTATGGCTTAATTTCGTGATTTTTAAGGTACTTTATATGATTAGTATAACATCTCAGGCATGTCATTTATTGTATATCTGTGAACCCTAGTCCTAAAATTTTTCACAGGTAAAAGAAGTATCAAAATAAATGAATCTCTCCATTTTCAAGATATACAAGGACTTGTTCTTCGCCCTTGCTATTATAAGCCTTTAATATACCACTGATGGACATCTTACTTTCATAAACCTTCGTTTCTTCACCTGTATCCTTTCTCATCATAACCGCCTGATGTGCTTCATCAATTGTATATAAAGCTTCCCCTATAACAAGTGACTGCTCTAATTTTATTTGTTTCTTATCTATAATCTTTTCAAATCCCCTCAGAATTTCCTCTTTTAATTCCTTCTTGAGTTCTTCTTTAAACTCATTTTTCATTTGTCCTTCGATTTCTCTGCCCAGTTCATTAAGTCTTACCATTTGTGCTGTATTAATAAGTTCTAAATCTTCTTTAATCCCTGCAATATGTTCTTCTAAACTTGTAATCTTTTCATGACTTTCTTCAAAATCCTTTAGCTGCCCCACCGACTCTATCTGTGCCATAAGTCTTTTAAAAGATTCATTAAATGCCATAAGTGTTTCACTTAAACTTTGGCTCTTGTTTTCATTTTCTCTAATTCCAGCTATAAGCTGCTCCATTTGCGCATCATTCATCTGTTCGCTTCCTCCTATATATACTGCGTATTATCTCTCATTATCTTTTATCTCATTATATTTGTTTCTAGCATTTTAGCAGATGTTTCTACGTCCTGCCTAAATTCCTCAGCACACAGGATTGTAAAATCCTGCTCCTCCTGCTCATGTGGCAACCTCTCTATATAATAATTCACACACATTGCTTCTATTTTATCTCTCAAAAATGCTGTCATATAAGGCTGCAGATCTCTTTCATATACAATGCTTTCATTACATATGATTTCTTTCATAAAACTTTTTTCATCCCATCTTACGAAGCATTCATAATATTTCTCATATATCTTAGCCTTATAATATACCTTTGTGGCATCTTCCCATGCCTTAGCTTTTTCATAAAAAGCACCTGCTTCTTTAAATGCCCCATTGGCTTCTTGCAGTTTACCTTTACAAAAGGCTTCTCGTAACCTTGCCTTCGGCATACGTAATTTCTCATATTGCATAAGTGCACGTCTATAATCTTCTGCCGCCTCAAACTTAAGGGCCTCCAAATAAAAATCTTCTGCACTAGAGTCTTCATCTAACCCAAAGACCTCATCATTAAATACGGTTTCATTCTGCATCTCCATGTCAAAAAGATTTGTAATGAAATCTGCATCTACCTCATCTTCTATCAGGCATAAACTTTCCTGTGTCCTCGTTAAAGTCACATAAAGCATATTCATAATGTATCTGTAAAAATAATTTTCCTTAATACCCTCAGATAAAGTCTCTTCCTTTTTACACTGTGCAATAAACTGCCATTTATTCTTAAAACTGCTAAGTAAATTGACACCTATAATATATTTGTTTTCTAAGCCCTTTACTTCATAAATGGTAAAGATACGGATTTTATTTTCTAGCAGTTCTTCTAACTCTTCCTTTTCCCTATCCGTTGCCACCACAATATAAACATAAGCCTTTTTAACGGCTTCTCTTAGCAACTTCATCTTTTCTATGCGGTTTCCGCACAAAGTATAAAGGTTTCCTTCCTGCTCGCACATGGCAACTTCTTCGCTATAATCATTACGTTTATCTTTCCCAAAGAGCTTTTTTCTAAGCTGGCTAATACCATTAGCCAGTTCCACAACCTGTCTAGGATTTCGATAATTATGCGTTAAGACAAGGCGATTGGCATCTTCCTTATAACGATAGTTATGATGCTCTAAAAGAGTCATAATACGCTTCGTATCAAAATACGTAGGTGCAATCGTCTGATGATAATCTCCACTCAAGAGAAAGTTCCCGGACTGTCGTACTCTTGTTTGTAAAAGATAAATCTCAAGTTCCGTTAAATCTTGTACCTCATCAATTACAATCCAATCATATAAAGTTGGCATGCTCTCTTTATCTAGTCCATCTTTTCTCTCCTCGTAGCTAAAGCTACCAAAACCACGCTCTGTCTCTTTTGACAACGTTTCTTTTGCTAGTAGCTTTCTACAAAGGTCATTTTCATCATAGATACCTTCTTCCTTTTGCCAAAGCACATATTTATGAGCTAAGGCATACAGTACCTTGCGCTGTGCTGCATTATAGAAGGAATGCTGCTGACTTAATCGCATATATTCTGCTTCTGGCAAAAGCCCGCTGCCATCTTCCTCAATATGTGGCTGCCATGCATCTCCTGCATACCCCTTAATAAGCCCTCTAATCTCACGCCACGCTTCATAACCCGTTAAATTTAAAATCACATCTTTATATTCCGGATTCATACTCCAATTCTGACGCAGTGGCATAAAGAACTTCTCATTAAACTGGTCATACTGAATCATATAATCCGTCTGTGTCTCTTCCTTTAGCCAATCTCTAAGCGGATGAAAATCTACTTGTGCTTCATAATCTGCAATTTCATTTGCCTCTAACTCATTTTCAAGTACCGTATGAAAAATCTTCTTTGCGGATTGTGCTAATTTACTTGAGTAAGTAAAGTATCCCACCTTAATGCCTGGATTCTGTTTAATTAAATCTACTAATTTATAAACACCTATAGTCGTCTTGCCACTTCCTGCACTTCCAAATAAAATAAGGGGCCTGTAATCTGCATTCACACATTCCCTTTGATTTTTGTTTAAATAATAGATTCCCTGTAATCGTTCTAAATCAATAAGTGCCTCAATACCAATATGCTTAAACACTCTAGTAATAGACGTTTCCGGATCATATCTTAGCTGCATTGCCTTCTCATCTGCCACCTGATCTGCCAATAATTCCGTATCACCGCCACTTATGTCACCTACCATTTGTGCCATATTGCCACTTGCCTCAAGTGACTCTTCTACCTTCGGCATTACCTTAGATAGATTCCTCGCCTTCACAATCTGTGTATCATGCTTACAGAACATCAGTAAAATCAATGCATCCTCATAACCACTTTCTTCTAAATCCAAACTCTTTCCTTTCGTGAAAAGTATACGGCACCCATCACTCACCTTAAACTTCCACACTTCCGGCAGCATCGTCTCACCATATACCTTCTTCACGCTAAACCTACGATTTAATTCTGTAGGGTCAATATTACTTTCCCATGCCCTTACGAATTCACCTATTTTACTTAAAATCTGGTCTCTATTCTCCCTTGGCAGACTTCTCTCAAATCGAATATCTTCTAGTACACTCATACTGCCACCTCATTTCATTTTATTACTTTTATATTTGATATTATTTTTTTATCTAATACTACTTTTTATATTTTCTTCTCTATAGATTTCACATTTATAAAATTTAGTTATTCATAGTTTTTAGTCATGTGAAATCATTGGGAGAAATCTATTTACCTACAGGTATATTTCAAGGTTTTAGTTGCTTTCTCTATAGATTTCACATTTATAAATTTTAGTTATTCATGCTTTTTAGTCATGTGAAATCATTGAGAGAAATCTATTTACCTACAGGTATATTTCAAGGTTTTAGTTGCTTTCTCTATACCTTATTTTAAGACCTACTTATGTTTTTACTATAAGCAACCTCATCTATTTCATAAATTTACCTGCGCCTATAACCCAAAAGGCCGTAATAAAGTTAGCGTCAAATCCTCTAACTTTACCACGACCTTCTTATAGCTCTTCAATTTTGCACCGCTACTCCTTTAACATCTTTTGTGCATATTCTTTTAATTATTATACTATCTCCTTATTTTATTCCAAGGCCCTTCAAATTTTATCCCTAACTTTAATAAGTTACTACAAAATTACCTTTATCATATATTAAGTTATAAGATATACTGCCCTCGCCTAATGTAAATATACTTACAAGCCTTTTCTCAAGTAAGGTATTTTTACCATCAATCCATTTATAAATACCTGGTGCGTAACCAGATGTCACATAAGCAATGCGTTTGCCAGATACTTTAAAATCTCTGATAGGTTTATCACTTACTGTAGTCGTTGTTCCCGTGCCTAAACCATAGATATAAAGTCCACTGCCCAAATCTTTGTTACCGCCCTGCTTTGTATAATAGAGGCAATTATTTTGAAGGTCAGCCTTTTGAACTGGCGTGCTCACCAATGTCTTTTCTCCATTGCCTTCTAAATCTACTGTTTTTATGTATCCTGTAGCTGATTCAATATAATAAATATGCTCTCCATTCAGCCAATAGTTTGCCGTTGGCGTTGTAATCTGTTTTTGTACATTGGTTTTTAAGTCAATACTACATACTGCCTGTTTCTTTGAACTACCATTTTCATAAGCTAATGTATAAAGCTTGCCATTTCTAATAAAGGCATTGCCACAAATACCATAGCCATTAGCTTCGTCATCCACTAAACTCATCTTCATGTCATACACGTAGCTTGGGCTACCTATCGTTCCATTTTGTTTGGTCTTTTGATTATAACAGCCTATGTTCTGAGTATTGAGCCAGTTAGACATTTCTGTGTAGTAAATCATATTCCCATCTATAATAAGGCTACCAAATTGACTGCATCCTATCAGTTTTTCACATTTTCCATCAACAATCTTGTAAAGTTCTTCACTTCCCATAGTCCAATCGCCATTATGAACGACTACATAAAGCACATCCTCTACTGGAATTACCCTACTGACAAAATTGAAATTCTCATCAACTGCCATTTGCCATACAACATGTGACTGCATTGTGGTTAAGTCAAATCTTTCTAAGTTTGCCCCTCTACTGCCATTAACTAAATAATAAAAGTCATAATCCACTACTTGTACATTGGTATTATAGGCACTTTCAATTTTCTTAAGTACCTGTGGCGTCCCTTTACCTTGCTGGCTATAAATGGTTAGCTCATTCTCACCAGTCTTTTCATTATAGTGACTAACTGCATAATAATTAATCCCATTGTAATTTGTTACGGCCGTTACATATTCATCAGATTGAACAGCCTGTCTATTACTTTCTAGATGTGTCTTCACTGTTTGAATTGCACCAGTCATCTCTTCATTTTCTAAGTTAATACCATTCTGGCTTATAAAAACCAAACCATTTTTATAGCTCACTTGTTTACCTAGTATTTCGCCTATGGCACGTAGTGGTAAACAAATACTTCCATTTATTTTCTTAGGTGCCTTAGATAACTGCTGCATACTCTTCGTCGCTGCATCATCATTTGTCCCAGACGTATTTATCTCAGCAGCGCAGCTTCCTACCGTTAGCTTAATTGTCTTAGTCTTCCCGCTACTTAACCAGCCGCCTAATTCTGTACTCGTCATATAATTACACTGCAAAATAACCTCATTTGGTTTCTTACTATCCCATTTAGCTTCCCAAATTTCCTCATTGGTACTCACTACCTTTGTCAGCAAGCGCAGTGGCAAATAACTCGTATTTGATTCACTATATACTTTGTATTTTTCATAAGATAAGTCAATATATTCTCCATTGGTAAAAATCTTACCTTGATAATTCACAGGTACAATGCTGACTTCATCTAACTGGTCCTCGCTCACTTTCTGAGCTGCTGTTGGTGCCACTTCTTCATTTTTTGCTACGTTCGCTTCCTGTACGATTTCCTGTTTATTTACTGCATCGCTGCTTACTATTTCTTCTTTATTTGTTACTGCATCACTACTTGCTGTTTCTTGTTTATTTGTTACTGCATCGCTGCTTGCTGTTTCTTGTTTATTTGCTACTGCATTGCTACTTGCTATCTCTTGCTTTAAAGCCACTTGATTACTACTTCCTATATCTTCTGCAAATAACGTCCCACCCATACTTATTGCCATAAGTCCTATTATTACCCATTGTTTGTTCATCCCAATATCATCCTCCCATTTATAACATCTCTATTTATAACATCTCTATTTATAGCATCTTTATTTATAGCACCTTTATTTATCTTTTTATCTAACATCTTATCTAATTTCTTTTCTATTTTTTTATCTGCTATTTGTCTTGTCATTTATTTATATTGCTGTTTATTTATCCCCTTCTCTTTTTTATCTAACCTTTATCTAGCACCTTGTCTATTCTTACATTACCACACCTATTTGTTCTTAGCCTTGTCCTCTCCTCAATCTTAAACAAATAGTAATCTTCCTGTAAAAATCTATTTCTTCCCAACAAAAAAAGCCCTTTAGGGAGCTATGCATTGCATGCCCCTAAACGGACCTTCTCTAATACCCTAATTCTTTCCACTGCCCATATTTTCTAAAGCGGTTGTAACGTGCTTCTACGAGCTGGTCAGTTGGTACTTCTTCTAAACTATTTAATGTCTCTAATAAATACTGTTTTAACTTTTCTGCCGCAGCTTCTGGATCTTGATGTGCCCCACTAGCAGGTTCTTCAATGATTTGATCTATGATTTGATAATCCAATAAATCTTTGGCCGTAAGCTTCATTTTGCGTGCCGCTTCCTTGGCACGGCTCGCATCTTTCCATAGAATACTTGCAAAGCCTTCTGGTGAAAGAATAGAGTAAATCGCATGTTCCTGCATAAATACTTTATCGGCTACACCTAAAGCTAAAGCTCCGCCACTGCCGCCTTCTCCAATAATTCCTGCGATAACTGGTGTACGCAATTTAGACATTTCAAAGAGATTCCTTGCAATAGCTTCACCTTGACCTCTTTCTTCTGCGCCCACACCGCAATATGCTCCGGGTGTATCAATAAGGCAAATAATAGGCCTGTGAAATTTCTCAGCTTCCTTCATTAAACGAAGTGCCTTGCGATAGCCTTCCGGATGAGGCATTCCAAAGTTGCTAGCTATATTTTCCTTAGCTGTATTACCCTTGCTCTGCACAATGAGCGTTACAACTTTACCTTCTATTTCACCTATCCCACCAATAATAGCCGGATCATCTCTAAAGGCTCTATCACCATGTAGCTCTATAAACTTATCACACAGGGCATGAATATAGAATTTACCACGCGGTCTTTCTGCTTTTCTTGCCAGTAATACCTTATCCCATGGTTCCAATCTTTCCATCTACTTTCCCTCCCTTGTATGAAAGTCTAGTAACATACCTAACGTTTTCTTTAAATCACGTCTTTCTACAATGGCATCAATCTGCCCTTTTTCTAATAAAAACTCAGCACGCTGAAAACCTTCTGGCAATTTTGCTTTAATAGTTTGTTCAATAACCCTTGGACCTGCAAAACCTATAAGGGCACCCGGTTCTGCAAGTATAATATCGCCTAATGTTGCAAAACTTGCTGTGACGCCACCTGTTGTTGGATCTGTCAGGACATTCATCTGTAACATTCCAGCTTCATCATGTCTTGCTAGTGCCGCACTCGTTTTTGCCATCTGCATGAGTGAAAAAATCCCCTCTTGCATTCTGGCACCACCTGATGCAGTAAAGATGATGATAGGCAATTTACACGCTGTGGCCATTTCAACTGCTCTTGTAATTTTTTCACCTACTACTGAGCCCATGCTTCCCATCATAAAGTTAGCGTCCATAATAACAAGCATAACCTCATGTCCTTCTATTTTTGCCTTACCAGTTACAACAGCTTCTTTTTGCCCCGTCTTCTTTTGATACTTTGCAAGTTTATCATCATATTCTCTAAAAGCTAATGGATTCACACTTTCTAGATTTTGATTAATTTCTTCAAAAGTATGTTTATCCACAATAAGGCTTATTCGCGCCTTAGCTGTCAGTGGATAATAGTAACCACAGTGTGGACAAATTCCTAAAGTTCCTTTTAAATCAGGACGATAAATACTCTTTTTACATTTAGGGCATTTCACATAAATACCTTCTGGTACTTCATTTTTCTTTTTTCCTACATGCTGAGATGTGGTCGCATATTTTTTCTTTAACAACGTCCTAAGCCTCATTTAAGATTCCTCCTAAGATATTGTCTAAATTTTTCTCGATAAAGCCTGTATTTACATTGGCCACTACAAAGTCTGGATGATTTAAAAGCTGATATTCAAATAATATATTTGTTTGAATACCTTCAATGTTTATTTCATCTAAAGCACGTTTCATAATCTGAATGGCTTCTTCTCTTGTATCACCATAAGCAATAATCTTTGCCAACATTGCGTCGTATTGAGGTGGTACTTTGTAACCTTCATAAAGGGCAGAATCTACACGTACACCTCTTCCGCCTGGTAAGTAAAGCTCTTTGATTTCACCAGCAGAAGGTCTGAAATCTAATTCTGGATTTTCAGCATTGATACGGCATTCTATGGCATGCCCTTTAATCTGCACCTCACTTTGGCTCACACCCAAAGGCTCACCACTTGCAATCTGAATTTGCATTTTAATTAGGTCTATACCCGTAATCATTTCTGTTACAGGGTGTTCTACTTGAATCCTTGTATTCATTTCAATGAAATAAAAATGGCCCGATTCATCCACGATGAATTCGATGGTTCCAGCATTTTCATAATTTACAGTTTTTGCTGCTCTAATGGCTACTTCACCCATTGCCATTCTTAAATCTTCACTTAAAAAGGGTGATGGCGCTTCTTCCATAACCTTTTGATGTCTTCTTTGTAATGAGCAATCTCTTTCTCCGAGATGAATCACATTACCAAACTGGTCACCTAATATTTGAAACTCAATATGTCTTGGATTTTCGATATACTTTTCTAAATACATACTGCCATCACCGAAGGCACTTAAAGCTTCACTACTAGCTGCCCCAAAGGCTTCTTTAAGCTGCTCGCGATTTCTAGCAATACGCATACCACGTCCACCGCCGCCTGCTGATGCCTTAAGCATCACAGGATAGCCGATTTGCTCAGCTAACTGAATGGCTTCTTCTGTATTTTCTAGTTTGCCTTCTGAACCAGGTACGACAGGTACATCAGCTGCTATCATCATTTCTCTTGCCTTTGCCTTATCACCCATAAGTGTAATCATCTCACTACTAGGGCCAATGAATTTAATGCCACAATTGGTACAAATCTCTGCAAACTTAGCATTCTCAGATAAAAAGCCAAAGCCTGGATGCAGTGCATCACATCCTGTAAGTACTGCTGCACTAATAATGTTTTCTATATTAAGATAGCTATCTTTAGGAAGAGGACTGCCAATACATACTGCCTCATCTGCAAGCGCCACATGAAGCGCATCTTTATCTGCTGTAGAATATACAGCCACAGTTTCTATTCCCATCTCCCTGCAAGCTCTAATAATTCTTACAGCAATCTCTCCCCTATTTGCCACAAGTACTTTCTCGATCATCCTCTTATCCCTCCTAATTAACCAATAGCAAAAATGAGTTCTGCCTCACAAACCTTTTTATCACCCACATAAGCTGTTGCCTTTCCAACACCCATAGGCCCTCTTAACTTAATAATTTCACAGCACAACTTCAGCGTATCACCTGGTACAACCTTGCCTCTGAATTTAGCTTCTTTAATCCCTCCAAAGTAAGCAATCTTACCTTTAAATTCATCCTTAGATAAAAGTGCAATAGCACCCACCTGAGCTAAAGCTTCCACAATAAGCACCCCAGGCATCACCGGTTCTACAGGAAAATGCCCCTGAAAGAATGGCTCATTAATCGTCACATTCTTATAACCAACAGCACCATTCCCATCCTCAGCAATCTCAGCCTTATCCACCAGTAAAAAAGGATATCTGTGCGGAATAATCTCCATAATCTGTTTCACATCCAACATCTTCTCATCCCTCCTACTTTCTACTTCTCAATCTACTCCAACCTAAGTCTACGTTATTCAACTTCATACTTATTACATCTATCATTATTCAATCATTTCTTATTAGTAATTTATCGATATCCTTGCTACTATGTCTACGCCAACTATTACCTTGTATTTTTCCCAAGCAGATACAGTTAACTTCTTCTTTTCTCCACTACACTAGTTTGTGTGTGTGGCTACTACTAGTCTGCCTGTGGAGTAATTTGATGAAGCTCTTAGTGAAAATTTAAGGAGCTTTTAGCACTGCTGTTTGAACGCAGTGAGTTCAGTGCGTTTCTTTAATTTTTGAACTTAGAGCTTCACAAATTACGGAAGGTGCAGCTAGTAGTAGCCACACACACAAACAATCATTCTTTATTACCTCACCATAAATAATGGTTGGCCGTATTCTACCATGTCTTCATTTTGGACTAAGATTTCTACGATTTCGCCGTCTACTTCTGCTTCCACTTCGTTCATTAGTTTCATTGCTTCTATGACGCAGACAACATCGCCTTTTTTCACGTAGTCACCTACTTTTACAAAAGGTTCAGCGCCAGGTGCACTTGCACTATAGAATGTCCCTACCATAGGTGCCTTAATGCTTTTTTGAGATACTGACTTTGTATCAGCACTTACAACATGCACTGCATTCTCCTCTGTATGGCTCTCATTGCCACAACTATCATCTTGGATATTTTCGTTGCTATAGCTACCTGATTCAAATTGATATGCTGAATCAACTTGACCGTCACCTATGCCGTTTGCACTAACTACAGTAACTTCTTTTTTAAGCTTTAGCTCAAACTCATCACATTTTAATGATAAATTTGTAAGTCCTGCTTCTTTAAACGCTGATACAAGTTCCTTTACTTTATTAATTTCCATGGTTTTATTCCTCCCATTTTTTCACAATAAGAGTGGCATTATGTCCTCCGAAACCTAATGAATTACTCATCGCATAACGTACCTTTTGGCTTCTTCCTTCATTTGGTACATAATCTAAATCACAATTTTCATCTGCTACTTCATAACCAATGGTTGGTGGTATAAAGTCTTCTTCTACAGCTTTCACTATGGCTACAGCTTCTACGCTTCCTGCTGCGCCTAAAAGATGTCCCATCATAGATTTAGTTGAACTTACAGCCACTTTTGTATTTTCACCAAATACTGATTTTATTGCCTCTGTTTCATATAAATCGTTAAACTCTGTACTTGTCCCATGGGCATTAATGTAGTCTATCTCCTCTGGTTTTATGCCCGCTTCCTGTATTGCTAATGCCATAGCGCGCGCCGCACCCTCACCATTTTCTGCTGGTTTTGTAATATGATAGGCATCACCTGTTGCACCATATCCTACAATTTCACCTAAGATTCTAGCGCCTCTTTCTATAGCATGGTCTAAAGTTTCAAGAACTAAGATACCTGCACCCTCACCAAGTACGAATCCATTTCTCTCTTTATCAAAAGGAATAGACGCACGCTTTGGATCTTGTGATGTGCTAAGTGCTGTTAATGAATTAAAACCAGCAATCCCAATTGGGCAAATACAACTTTCTGTACCACCGGCAATGATGACATCATTAATACCTGCTTGCAGGTTTCTATACGCTTCTCCAATGGAATGTGTCCCTGATGCACAAGCTGTTACAACTGTACTGCATACACCTTTTGCACCTAATCTAATGGATACGTTTCCTGCTGCCATATTGACAATTGCCATAGGAACAAAAAGCGGTGAAACTCTTTTAGCCCCTTTTTGATGAAGCTTCAATACCTCTTCTTCTATCACGCCCAATGCGCCTACTCCGCTACCAATAATAACGCCTACGCGGTTTGCATCTTCTTTTGTCATATCCAAATTTGCCATTTCTACTGCCTTATGACTTGCATAAACGGCAAACTGTGAAAAGCGAGCCATTCTTTTTGCTTCGCGTCTATCTAAGTATGGTTCTGGACTAAAATCTGTTACACTCCCCGCTACACGCACTTGTATATCTTCAAGTTGCAATGCTTCAGGTAATAACTTAATACCGCAGGCACCTTCTTTTAATGAATCCCAAAATGTCTCTATTGTATTTCCTACTGGTGAAACTACACCCATTCCTGTGATAACTACTCGCTTGTTCATTTTATTTCTCCTTTACATTGCCATTCCACCATCAACTCTTAGCACTTCACCTGTCACATAACTTGATAAATCACTGGCTAAAAATAGGGCAGCTTTTGCGACTTCTTCAGTTTTGCCAAATCGTTTCATAGGTATACTGCCCGTTACAGTTTCCTTTACAGTGTCACTTAGAACATCTGTCATCTCTGTCTGAATGAATCCTGGTGCAATAGCATTAATACGGATATTTCTACTTGCAAATTCTTTTGCTACAGATTTGGTAAAGCCAATGAGTCCAGCCTTTGACGCTGCATAATTGCTTTGGCCCACATTACCCATAAGCCCCACTACAGATGTCATATTAATGATGCTACCACCTGTTTTGAGCATGGCTCTTGAAGCTTCTTTAGTACAATTAAATGCACCTTTTAAATTCACTTCAAGGACGCGGTCAAATTCCTCTTCCTTCATGCGAAGCAGCAGCATATCCTTGGTAATTCCTGCATTATTTACTAAAATATCAAGTTTACCAAATGCCTTTACAGTCTCACTAATCATAGCTTTTGCTTCTTCACTCTTTGAAACATCACAGCGAATTGCCTTCGCCTTAACGCCCATTGCTTTAATTTCTTCTACTAATTTTTTTGCCTCTAACTGGCTGCCTTCACTTGTATAGTTGACAACAATATCAGCACCTTGCTCTGCAAAACATAAACTAATCGCTCGGCCGATGCCACGTACACCGCCAGTAATGAGTGCTACCTTACCTTTAAGCATGAGTGACACCTACTTTCTCTATCACATTTTGCAGTGTCTCTAAATTTTCTATATTATAAACGTCTACCGTTTGATTAATTTTCTTAACTAAACCACTTAAAGTGCACTTAGGACCTACTTCAATAAATGTATCAAAACCTTGTGCTACAAGGTTCATGATACTCTCTCTAAAGCGTACTCCCTTAATGACTTGTAGTGGAATATTTTCTTTAACTTCTTTAGCATTCATAAACTGAGCTGTGACATTGCTTACAATTGGACAAGTCGGTTCATTAAATGTAAGGTCATCTAATTTCTTAGCAAGTTCCTTAGCCGCCTGCTCCATCAGTAAACTATGAAATGCCCCACTCACCTTTAAAGGAATAACGCGTTTAGCGCCTGCTTCTTTTAAAGCAATAGCTGCTTCTTCTAGTGCCTCTTTGGTACCTGCAATGGTAACTTGGCCTTCGCAATTGTCATTTGCCACACTTACCCATGAGCCCAACCTTTGACTCACAACCTCACAGATTTCATCAACCTGCATCCTCTTCATTCCTATAACGGCATACATGCCTCCAGGATACCTTATAGCACATTCCTCCATGAGCTTAGCACGTTCTTCGACTAAAGCTAATGTTTCTTCAAAGCCTAAAACACCACTTGCCACAATCGCATCATATTCTCCAAGACTAAACCCTAGTACACAAGAAGGTTTAATTCCCCCCGCTTCTAAGGCCTTATAGATTCCATAGTTGGTAGTAAATAAGGCAGCTTGTGTATAACGTGTTTGATTAATAAGTTCATTTTTATTTTCAAAGCAAACTTCTTTTAAATTCCAATCTAATAATTCATCTGCCTGATCAAATATTTGCTTTGTCTCTGTATAATAATTGTATAATTCCAGTCCCATTCCAGCATGCTGTGCACCCTGTCCAGGAAATAATATTGCCACCTTCATTTTGCCTAACCTCCTAAGTATCTTCATGTATTTTCTTGTATCTCTTCTTGTCCCCACTCAGTTATCTCTATGCAGACTATATTGCCACTTCTCTCATTAACTTTTCATTTTTCGCTTTTAATTTTTAATCTTTAGCTTTTAATCTTTAATCTTTAATTTTTTGCTCTTTGCTTCTGGCGTCTAAGCATCTTTTAATGCATAAGCTCTTTTGCCTTCCCGACGATATCTTCAATAATTTCTTTAGCTGTCTCTTCTTTTTTCACCATACCTGCGATTTGTCCTGCAAGTACAGAGCCATTATTCACATCGCCTTCAATAGCTGCTCTTCTTAAAGCACCTACACCTAACTTATTTAATTCTTCCTGATTAGCACCTGCTTTTTCAAGTTTATCAAAGGCTCTTGTTAATTGATTTCTAAGACTTCTTACAGGATGTCCTGTTGAACGCCCCGTAACAACTGCATCAATGTCACTTGCTTTAATAACTCTTTGCTTATAGCTCTCTGGAATCTGACATTCCTTAGCTACTAAAAATCTTGTACCAATCTGCACGCCCTTTGCACCTAACATGAAAGCTGCTGCCATGCCGCGCCCATCAGCAATGCCACCTGCTGCAATTACAGGAATACTTACGGCATCAACTACCTGTGGTACAAGTGTCATCGTTGTAAGTTCACCAATATGTCCACCAGATTCACAGCCTTCTGCAATGACTGCATCTGCGCCACTTCTTTCCATGCGTTTTGCCAACGCTACTGAAGGTACGACTGGTATAACTTTAATGCCTGCAGCTTTGAGCACTTCCATATACTTGCCAGGATTTCCTGCGCCCGTTGTCACAACAGCTACCTCTTCTTCAAGAATAACTTGCATAACTTCTTCCACATAAGGACTAAGCAACATAACATTCACGCCAAAAGGCTTATCTGTAAGCTTTTTACATGCTCTAATTTCTTCTCTTACCCACTCACTTGGGGCATGCCCTGCAGCAATAATGCCTAAGCCACCGGCATTAGACACTGCTGCTGCTATAGAATGCGTTGCAATCCAAGCCATTCCCCCTTGGAAGATTGGATAAGTAATATCTAGTAAGTCGCAGATTGTTTTCACTACTGACTCCCCCTTTTTTATGCTTGGTTTTCACTAATATAATCCATCGCATCTTGTACTGTTTTAATTTTATCTAAATCTTCATTATCGATTGATACATTAAACTCTTCTTCAATTCCCATAACAACTTCAAATAAATCTAATGAATCTGCACCTAGGTCTTTTGTAAAGCTTGCTTCTGGTTTAACTTCACTTACCTCTACACCTAATTTTTCTGCAATAATTTCTTGTAATCTTTCTAACATTTTTATGTCCTCCTAAAGTTAATTTTCAGTTTTTAATAATTTAGTTTCATTTATTGTGTATTACCACTTAATAAGCATCGTGCCCCAAGTAAGTCCTGCACCAAAGCCTGAGAGAATGATTAAATCTCCTGGTTCAAATAATTCACTTGCTTCATAGAGTGCCATAGGAATACTTGCTGCTGATGTGTTGCCATATTCTGAAAGGTTCTTAAAAAAGCAGTCCTTAGGCATATCTAATTTACGCGCAACGCTATCCATGATACGGCTATTGGCTTGATGCAAGATATACCACCTTACATCGCTACTTGTAAGTGCCTGTGTATCTAGTAAACTTTTGATGCTCTCTGGTACCTTGGTTGTCGCAAAGGCATATACTGTCTTACCATTCATCCCAATTACCCTCGGCGCTACTTCACCTTCATAGAAGGTCTTATCGCCTTCTCCTGTAGGTAAGGTAATTTCATCAGCTCCCTTAGGGTCACATCCTGTTTGAATGGCTAAAACTTGATTTTCATCACTTACCTTATACACGGCAGCACCCGCCCCATCTGCAAATAAAACACAGGTTCCGCGGTCTTGCCAGTCGACTACTCGGCTTAGCACCTCCGCACCTATGACAAGGGCATTTTTATACGTGCCTTTTTCAATCATGCTAACTGCTACATCTGATGCCACAATAAACCCACTACATGCTGCAGTAATATCAAAGCACATTGCCTTTGTGGCACCTATAATTTGTGCTACCTTGCATGCTGTACTTGGCATTGTGGCATCTGGTGAAACTGTCGCCACAATGATTAGCTCTATTTCTTCTGTCATTAAGCCCGCCTGCTGCACAGCTTCCTTAGCGGCTTCACTTGCTAATTGCGTCGTCGTCTCTGTCACTGCCACATGTCTTCTTTCAATACCAGTACGTGACTTAATCCATTCATCATTGGTATCTACCATTTGACTAAGGTCTGCATTGGTTAATACTTTGCTTGGAACAGATTTCCCAAGGCCTGCAATTTTAATGCCCATTTCTTTTCACCTCTTTACATTTGGTTTAACTCTCTATGACTTAATATTTCTCATAAGTTTCTTTCACAAAATGATTAAGTGCACTTAATGCTTGGATTAGGACATCTACTTGGTCTTCTTCAATGTCCGCTAACATTTTCTTAATCATCACATGGTGAAAACGACTATGTAATTTATAAGCAATAATTCCTTTTCTTTTAAGAACGATTTTTACAATACGTCTATCATCTTCTTGCCGCATTCTATCTACATATTCTTTTTTCACCAAACGATTAACCATCGTTGTCAGTGTTCCTACTGTAACCCCCAACTTTTTAGCAATCTCTGTCATGGTGCCACCATTAAGACCTATAGCTTCAATAGCATGCAATTCACTAATGGTTAAATCATTCATGGGACCTCTGCTTAACGCATTTCTTTCAATGGCTGTAATCTTATTAAAAGAGTCTACCAACAGCTCATTGATGACCTCCTCCCCACGCTTCAACCTCACACCTCCTAATTTGGAATATTTTTTACTTTTAACCTCAAACCTTTCTAGGTTCAAAGTATATTGGGAAATCATCTAGTTGTCAATGTATTTTCTTAAAGTTTACTGACTTTTTAATACTATTGACAAAACTCTAAAGCACGCCTATACTTTGAATATCAAACCTTTCGCTTTGATTTTCAAAGTATTATTTTTAGAAAAATTTTCTTGTGAGAAAGGACATAAACTTTTATAGTTTTATGTATAGGTAAAAATATGAAACATTCTTTAAATATTAATGGTCTTATACCCAAATTTCCTATTATTCAAGGTGGTATGGGTGTAGGCATTTCTCTTCACAGCCTTGCCGGACATGTTGCAAAAGCAGGTGGGATTGGTATCATTTCCTCTGCGCAAATCGGCTACCGTGCCGCCAACTTTCTAACGAATACCCTTAATGCCAACTTAACTGCACTCAAAGAAGAACTTACAAAAGCCAGAGCCATTGCCCCGCAAGGCATCATTGGGGTAAACATTATGGTTGCCCTTAGTCACTATGAAGAAATGGTTAAACAAGCTATTGCTGCTGGTGCTGACCTCATTATTTCTGGTGCTGGACTTCCTGTAAATCTTCCGCTCTATGCCAAAAGAGGTGAAGAGGTATGTAAGGCTAGCTTAAGTAAGAAGGTTAAACTTGCACCTATTGTTTCTTCTGGTAAAGCTGCTAAAGTCATCTGTAAACTTTGGGATCGTAAACATCAAGTTGCTCCAGATATGTTAGTTGTAGAAGGGCCTTTAGCTGGTGGACACCTTGGTTTTTCTGTCAACGAAATCGAAGAAAATCCTAATGTACTAGATATTATGGAAGATGTAAAAGCCGTTGCTACTGAATATGGCGAGAAATACAATAAATACATTCCCGTTGTTGTAGCTGGTGGCTTTTATTCAGGTCATGACATTGCCCATGCCCTAGAAAAAGGTGCTGATGGGGTACAAATGGCGACACGTTTTGTAACAACTTATGAATGTGATGCCCCCCTTGCCTATAAAGAGGCTTATATTAATGCGACAGCTGATAATATTGGCATCATAAAAAGCCCTGTAGGCATGCCTGGCAGAGCTATTTACAATCCTTTTATTAAAAACGTACCTGGCAACAAAGCTTGCTATTACCACTGTCTTGAAAAATGTAGTGTTACCGATATTCCATACTGTATCTCCACTGCCCTCATTTCTGCGGCTAAAGGTGATGTCGATAACGCTCTCCTCTTCTGCGGTAGTAATGCCTACCGTGCACAAAAGTTAGAACATGTCCAAGACATTTTCAGCGAATTAGAAGCCGCTATTAAATAATAAACAAGAAGGAAACCCTTTCCAAATAAGGGTTTCCTTCTTGTTTATTTTAACTTTAGCTGATTTCAACCATATCTAACTTAAAAAACTGCTTTATCTCATTCTTTAAATTAACAAACTCTAATTCATTAATATCATTTGATTTATTTTTAAATGACGTATCAATTTTTGAAATAATAGAGGCCGGAGATGCTGACATTAAATATACTTGTTCTGCAATAATCATAGCCTCTTCTATATCATGCGTTACAAACACTATTGTATATTTATGTTCTTTCCATAACTTCAAAATCAATCGCTGCATTTCCCTACGAAGTTTCGGATCCAAAGCCGCAAAAGGTTCATCCATTAATATTAACTTAGGCTCTAATACTAATGTTCTTGCTAAAGCTACACGTTGTTGCATTCCTCCCGAGAGTTCATTCGCATAGTACTTTTCAAAACCTTTTAAACCTACTGCTTCTATGTACTCCTTAACTATCTGTTTTCTTTTATACTTAGGAACCTTTTTTATTTTTAATCCATATTCGATATTTTCTTCTACATTTAACCAACTAAATAGTACAGGTTGTTGAAATATAAATCCTCTTTCACCTTTACGATTATCATCACTTATTCCTCTAAGAATCATACTCCCTTGAAAAGATTTTTCTAAACCTGCTATTATATTTAATAGTGTAGATTTACCACATCCACTAGGTCCTAATAAAGCTATTATCTCTCCCTTATTGACAGATAATGAAATACTCTTTAACACCTTTAACTCCGTATTCAAATATGTATTATATGTTAGGCTAATATCTTTTAATTCTAAAAGAGGTCTATTCACTAATTCTCCCCCTCCCATTTAGAGGATAAAACATTGAACATACTCTAACCAGCAAGAAATCAGTTAACTTTCCACATATAGCAATAATCACCATTGTTACTAATATCATATCTACATGTCCTAACATTCTTGCATCACTCATTATAGCGCCTAATCCTTTAGTTACACCAGTTATCTCACCTAGTACTAAATAAGCCCACGTAACACCCATCCCTGTTCTTAGTCCTACTAAAACATTCGGGAATGCTGCTGGAAAAATAATCGTTGTAAACAGTTTAAATCTATTAGCTCCTAACATATGCCCTGCTCGAATTAATAATGGTGAAATATTACTTGCACCTTCTTGGGTGTTTATATAGATTGGGAAAAATGCTGCTAATGCCATTAGAAATATAGTATTTTTTTCACCAATTCCAAACCATACTATGGAAATAGGTAACCATCCAATCCCAGGAATTGCCTTAATTGCATTAATCATTGGATCAACTAAACGTTTTATAATCCTAACTCGTCCTGAACAAAATCCTAACGTTATTCCACAAAATGCTGCTATAAAAAATCCTATACACACTCTACATAAACTAGCCCATAGATTTTCCATTAATTTTCCTGAATATGAGTTTTCTTGATATATTCCGCATATAAAATCCAAGCCTACTCGTCCTAACTTAATTGGTGAAGGCATCTTATACGTAGGGATACTTCCAAATTTTACAACTAAGCTCCATACAACAAATAATATTACAGGAATAATCAAACCTACCCAATCTATATGAAATTTTTTTGAATCTTTATTAAAAGATATCCTTTTCATATTACTATTCCTTCTTTGATTCCTCTAAAAATGTTAAATCGAATAATTCCTCAATATCAGGGAGATTATCTATAATTCCCATCTCCAACATATATTGTGCTAGATTCTTAGTATGTTCAATATATTCCTGGTCAATATCCCAACATAATTCTATATTCTCTGCTGATATATCTAATACATCCTTATCTGTTCCAAATTCAGTAGATTTTTGTAACCATATTTCTTTATTATTATTTAAATATTGAGTTGCTTCTACATGGGCATTAACTATTTCTTGTATTTTCTCTGGATTATTTTGTATCATATCCTCTGTTGTAATCATTGCACCATTTATAGTACTTATTCCTTCATCAAAATATGGATAACTTAAAATCTTGCCATACCCTTCTTTTACTGCCTGTGACGGATATGGTTCTCCACTACAAAATGCATCAATAGTTCCATTTGCCAAAGCTTGTCCCATATCAAAAAAGTCGATACGTCTAAGCTCTACATCTGTATCTGCATTAATTCCATTTCGCTTTAAAACATCTAAGAGTAATGCATGATGCATTGTACCTGGTACATAGGCTATCTTCTTTCCAATTAAGTCACTTTCACTATTTATCCCTGAATTGTTTCCTACTACAAAGGCTGAACATTTGTTGCATAGGCTACTTACTATTTTAATAGGTTCTCCATTAGCCGCTGCTGTAATAGCTGTTACTAATGTCGTCCCGCACAAATCTAAGCTTCCTGATAATAACGCTGTTTTTTGATCACCGGGATTAGTAAATGGTAACACCTCCACTTGATACTTTTCATCCATATATTGATCATAAAAAAATGGTTGGATAGTTTGTGCAGTTTTCCATGTTCCTACTTTAATATTGGTTGAATGATTTTGCATAGTTTCTGCTTCCCCATTACAACCTACAATTAAACAACTACACATAAAAAATGTTATTATCTTAACTATGCGTTTTCTCATACATTCTCCCTCTATCTAGCTTTTTGACATAATTCATACCCATTTCGTTCAAACCAAGCCTTAGCTACTACTGCATCAAACTCATTCCATTTATTTTTAAAGCAATCACACCCTTGTCTAGGTACTGATCCTGTTTCAATAACAGCTACATTTGCCCCATATTTAATAGCTAACTCACTTGCTGGATGTACACAGATATCAGGCACATGATATCCTCCTGCTAACCTTGTAATGGCTATAATCTGTGCCAATCTCTTCTCCGAAATTTGAGGGTATTTACCAAGTGGCGTTCCTTCTACTGGTATCCTCGCCATTGCACCAGATACTATCGCATTATGCTCAATAGCTGATAAACATATATCTGCAATTTCTTCATTGCTATGTTCTACCCCTATAGGTTCCACCAAATATACTAACTTTAATGGTGAATTCTTAATAGCACGTAGTGTATTTAATCTATCCTTAGGATCAAATCGTGTATCTTTCCCTTCTCCCATTCTTAATGAATGATAGATAAAATCAACACCTATTTCATGTAGCTTCAATGCTTTTTCATCATCAAATTCACCTACATTTAATCCTATTTCATACTCTCCCACAACTTCTTTTCTAATTTTCTTTATTAACTCACCTAAAATGTCCAAACTATAAAACTCTGTTGTTCTTAATACAATCCATCTTGTGCCATCACTTACATATGCGGCTACTTCCTCAATAATTTCTTCATCACTAAATTCTCTACTTGCCTTTACAAGTCCCCATGCTTCTCCTAATGAGCAAAAATCACAATTCATCTCACAAGGCTTATAATCTACCCCCATAGCTCCCCATAAATAAGCTGCTCCTTTAGTAACAACTTGTGCCACTTCATAAGCTGCTTTACCAAGTTCTTCACATACTGATGTCTCTGGATTAATACTTAATAATCTAATAATAGTTTCCCTATCTATCTTTTCACCTCTTAATGCCTTGATTTTAGTACTTTGTATTAAATCTAATACATCCATCTGCTTTCTCTCCTTATTATAATCTCTATAAATCCATTTACTTTCTTCTCCTTTAGTCCCGCTAATATAACTACTCACCTCTCCTAACCTCTCTTGGTCTAAGGAGTAATGCATCCACTTACCTTCTCTTCTACTATTCACTAACTTACAGTCACAGAGAATCTTCATATGATGCGATAATGTGGGTTGTGTAATATTAAACTTATCCAACAAACGACATGCACACTGTTCGCCGCCTTCTAAAATCTTAATAATTTTTAACCGATTAACATCTGATAAAGCTTTGAAAACTAATGCAATATCTGTTTCTTTCCTATCCATATTCGGCTCCTTTTGGGTCTTTATATATTCATGTACTTCTCTAAGGAACTTCTTTTCTCCATAAGTACTGTATTTCTCCATTTACCATCTTTATCTTTGCCTATCATTTCTCGATACCCAACTTCTCTAAATCCACATTTTTTATGTAATCTAATACTTGCTTCATTATCTTGCATAATACCAGACTGAAGCATCCAAATGCCATGCGCTTCTGATTGTACTATCATATGCTGTAGTAACTTAGTTCCTACTTCCTTATTTTGATAATCTGCATCTATATAAATGCTCACTTCCGCAACGCCTGCATATACACACCTACTAGATACATTTGATAGCGCAATCCAACCAATAACTTTATTATCATATATAGCAACATAACGACAATTACTTATATGTGATTGGTCCCATTGTTCATAACTTGGTATACATGTTTGGAACGTTGCCTTATTGGTTTCAATTCCTTCTTTATAGATTCTAGCAACATCTTCCCAATCATACTCAGTCATATTCCTGATTACAACTTCCATTCAATTCACCTCCTACACCTATCTAATCTCATTCTCCCTGCTTAATTATATATAGAGAAAAGTGATGGCCTTGGTATCTCCACAACTAACTTAAACTCTTCATATATTTGCATAAGTTTTTGCGCTACCTCTTTGTAATCTTTTCCTTCTACTATGACATATCCTGTTCTTTTAGTAGTATTTATGTTCTCATCAATATAATCACCTACATGATTATAAATTCTTACCTCTTTTACATCTTCTTTGTTCTTATAATCATCTTCTGTTGCTATTTCTACTACTTTGCCTTCCTTTGTAGGTAACGCCACAAAACCAACAAACTTCTGCCCATCTACTGATTCTCTATGAAATTCTCCTGTACACTGAATCTCTATAAATGCATCATATAAATTTACACCATATGCGTATTTAATAGTATTTCCAATAAGATCCCCTCCACCAATACGCGTAGCGATTTCACCAAAAATGCATTCATCTTCTTCTGTAATGAAAACTTCCAAATGGCATATACTTGTTTCTACACCTAATGCACTAATAGCTTTCTCATTAACCTTCTTTATCTTACTTATAGTCGCATTATCATCGTATGTACTTGGGAAAGTTATTGATGCTACTGGTTTTTGTCCCTTAATTGTTTGGATACAGTTTGCGAGATATTTAGATACTGAGGAAAATACAACTTCTCCATTAATAACAATGGAATCACAATGATATTCTTCGCCTTTAATATATGACTCTATAATAAAATTCTGACTGACATCTACTAAGTTAATTACCTCTTGTAATTCATCTTCATTATGAATAAGGAATGTATTTTGTGTAGCTGCACCATTTCTTGGCTTTATTACTACAGGATATTCATTTTTCTCAATAAATCTATTAATGCTCTCTAAACTTTCAATGCATTCAACATTTGCCGTCTTGATACCAGCTTCTGACATAACCTTTTTCATCAAGAACTTATCCCTTGATTTCTTACATACCATTTCCTTTAAACCTGGTATATGAAACTTTTCTCTTAGATAGCCACATACCTCCACTACCCATTCATGATTAGCATATAATGCATGAATAGTATTGTTTTTTTGTATCTCTTCGATCACGGTTGACATCTCTACAGGGTCAGTTGAATCCTCTACCAATATTACATCATCAAAATAGCTTTTTAACTCTTCCATCTCGCAGCTAAAACTAGTTTCTATAATAAGAATTTTAAAGAAGTTAGTGTACCTTTTACTTGCCTTAATTACCTCACCAAAATATCCAACGAACACTAAGCTTTCCAATGTCTTCACTCCTTTTATGAAGTATTATGCTTTTCTTCCAGTTACTACATAGTAACCTATTTCATCTTCTAAGAATTTAGCCGCAAATGGATTCTTTTCTTCAAATTGTTTTACTTGCTCTTGTGCTTCTATGTTATCTTCTAAAAGTTCCTTATATCGTCTATTCTTCTCAAAAGAATAATCATATGTTTGAATATCTTTAAAAGAGTGTTTTTTCATATATTCCATATTTTCATCCATTGTAATACTTCCAGCTCTACATCCACTTACTAGTCCTAAATCTTCTCTAATTTCTTCTGGCACTGGCTTAAGTGAAATGAAATCTGTATATACAAATATTCCACCTGGTGCTAATACTCTTTCTATTTCACTCATAACCTTTTCTCTGTCTCTTACTAAATTAAGTACACACTCTGTATAAATAAAATCAAATTGTTCATCCATATAAGGAAGTTCATTAACATCTGCCACAAAAAAGCCTATTTTCTTCTTAATCTCTAATGGTAACGTTTTACTTCCTTCTTTAGCACGTTCAATCATCTTATCACTAAAATCTACACCCATAAATAACTCACCTTGCGTATACTCATTCACAATACGCATTAATGTTGTCCCCATGCCACAGCCAATATCAAGAATTCTCTTTTTATCACTTCCCATAAGGATTTTAACGATTTCTTCTGTTGGACCATTTGGTGAAAATTTATCAACATCCTTAGTATAAGGTCCCATTCCTTCAGCAGCTGAATTATAGAAATCCTTGATTGTTTGGCTTTTTTTATCTAACTTTTTCTTTTCTCCACTACAACAACAGCATTCATTCTCTGACATCTTAATCCCTCCATTTATATCTATTAAATTTATATACTATACTCTTGATTAACATCCTGTTCTGTAACACTTCTATAGAATACGCCGAATGTACCTATACCTAAAATCCAAACAGCTACTACAAAATAAAATGTAAATTCTACATTTATATAATCTACAAGTGCACCTAAAACTAATGGTCCTATGACTGCGCCTAGGCTAGTTGCAGAGCCTAAAAATCCCATTGTCTCACCCATACCTTCTTCTCTCCCCATAATAGTTGCTAGAGCTGATGATGCACATAGTAAGACGGCTGATGCAATGGACAATATAACAAACATAGTAACAATCCCTATAAAATTATCAGTGAATCTTAATAGCAATACTATAGTAGATGTCACAAGACCTGATACTATAATTAATTTTTTCTTTTGTACACGCTCTACCATCGTGGCTATTATAACCTGACTTCCACCTATTATAAGATTATTAATAGTCAATAAAATTCCAATCACTGTTACATCCATCTCTAATTTAGTTAAAAACATAGCATAAAATGAAACAGTAAATACTGACAATATAGCACTAATTACATTAATAATTCCTAGTCCAATAAGCTTTTTATTAACAAATTTTTTTGTTTTTCTTTCAACTAAATTATTATCATCTTTTTCTTCAGTATCTAGTTGAGTGGTTGGTAGAAAACCTACTATAACTAGGGAAATTAATGAAACTATCAACAAAGATGAAAATGCCATTTGATAGCCATAATTCTTAGAAATTAGTCCGCCAATTGTAGGGCCTATACCATTAGCAATAAATATTACTGTATTATAGACTCCCATATACTTACTTTCTTGTCCTTTTGGACTTATTTTTCCTATATAGGCCATAACCATAGGTAACATCATAGCGGATGCCATTCCATGAAATAGTCGTGCTATAAATAACACTATGTAATTTGATGCGCAGACATAAAGTACTGCTATAATCGGATATAATATCAAGCTATATCTTAATATAGCCTTAGGTCCTTTTTTATCAGCTAGTTTTCCTATATATGTTCCCATTAATATTCTAACTGAATAAAATCCACTAAATAATAATCCAACTTCTACACCCGTGGCTCCTAGCGTTTGTGCATATGGAGTTAATAGTGGTGCTACTATTCCCGTCCCTATGACTAATATAAATACTGCTATACAAACTAATGATAAGTTCTTTTTCATTGGTATCCCTCATTTCTATATAGCTTTAAAATAGCTTTAAACAATCTGGATTTGAAGTTTTTCTATGTATTCTTCTGCTATCTTTCTAGCATTCTCCTCATCATAGGCTATAACATAACCTAATCTATTAAAGTTATTAGTTGTTCGTTCTACATACTCACCATTTTCAACGGTTAGACTTACATCTTCTATATTCTTCTCGGATATTTCGTTATCATTAATTTGTACAACTCCACTCTTATTTGCTATGGCATATGCAATTGCTGCTGAATTTGCTGAAATTGGGTAAACTTGATTATCCTCCAAATTACCACGCATAGCTATGCTTAACGCTATTTCTCTCATAGCTAATCCTGTTACAGCTCTTACAAGTTCATCTATATGGTCTCCTCCAGGTCTTCCATTTACCTCTATTACTTTAGGCCCATCTATAGTGAGCTTAATTTCTGTATGTGTTACACCATAGTCAATATCTAGTGCAGTTAATGCAGCTTTAGTAATTGTTTCAATAGCCTCTCGTTCTGTCTTATCTAATATAGCCGGAACCATATGTCCAATCTCTATACAATCAAATGTCTTCTTGCTCGTAATCGCTACAATAGTATGTACATTATTTATAGTATAAGACTCTACACTATACTCTAATCCTTCTAAATATTCTTCTACTATAATCTCTTCGTCTAACTTTTGACCTATGAAGTTAGAACCTGTATGTTCTATGCATTCTACTGCATCGATTAATTCTTGCATATCTTTACATATAAAAACGGATTTGCTGCCTGATTCATTAGAAGGCTTTACTACTATTGGAAATTCAATTTGATTTATTACTGATAATACTTCCCTTACAGACTTTATAACTACATATTTTGCTGATGGCGTATTATTCTCCTTAAATTTTTCTTTTGCTCTTATCTTATGCCTACAATTTTCAGCTGCTTCTAATTTAAGTCCCCAATATTTAATATGGCATTCCTCTGCTAGCTGTGCGACAACTGGTATATAATATTCATTAAGAGTAAAAATACGTCTTACATCAAATTTTTCACATAGTTGTTTTGTAAGATTTATTACCTCTTCTACATTTGACTGCTCTACTTCATATGGGAAATCTATTGCAATCAATTCATCCATATCTATATTTTGTTTTATATAAACAATCTGATATCCCATATTATGAATTAATGAAATTTCACTTTCTCTTAAATGAGTTTGTACAACAATCACTACTGATTTTTTATATACTACATCTTGTCTTAGCAACATCTTCCCCCATTTCTTTTACCACCTTGTTCTAATAACTTTGTTATCTTCTGCCCCTTCATAGCTGCAACAATCGCCATAACACATCCAATTTCTTGTACTGATATATCAAGTTGCTTTGCGTTCATAACGGCTTGTTTAACTGCATCAGCATCTTCGAAAGACGTCACAGTAGCTAATGCTACCAACCCCTTTTCCCTTTCAGTTAATACTTGTGTTTCAAACACTCTTTTACTAAATTCATTAAAAGCCTCGTTAATTTCTGGTACTTGATTAATCATTTTTTTCCTCCTAAACTCCCTTAAAATATTTACACTTATTGTGCCTACATACATCATTGTATTTACTTTGCCAACAAGGTTTCATCTCATGTTCATACAATGGAAAACTTACATTTAAATATGTATTTGCTACTTCAATACTTTTCTCTAAAACACGCCTTACTGATGCAGTACAACATCTAGGCCCGCCCTGATCTGCTACACTTAAAAGTCCTTCTGCTGTAGCTATATTTGCAATGTTTCTTTCTTCGTCACTCATAGGAGTAGACTTATTGATAATTGCAAAAGCTACCCCTAAACCTACTGCTGCTCCGCAATTTCCATAGTAACCACACCACCCACCAGGTATCTTGAGTGCTCTATCTATTCCCTCATATACATCATTATCAGTTATCTTGCCAGTTAAGTTTTTATAGGCAATTAGAAAGGCTGCTGTTGTTAGGGGATGTGGTGAGTTCCCACATATACCACATTCAACAAATAGCATTTCAGCTATCTCACAAGGATTTTTTTGGCTTATAAGAGGAACCATTTTATACAGTTTATTTATTACACTCTTAGAAGCACACGTATTGCAATAATAATGACCATTCTCACACTGTATATACGTCTTTTCCTCAACACCACATTCTGTGCATTTGGCAAATACTAAATGGTCACTATGCTTTAATTCCCCATTACATTTCAAACATTTTCCTATTATCATATTAGACTCCTTTAATGTTCAATCTTTAAAGCGCTTTAATATAGATAACCATCTATTATATATATAATTATCTATATTATATATATAATTTTACAAATTGCAAATATTTATTTTATTATTTTATCTTTTTCTTGAAAAATATATTTTCTACCTTTTATATCTATTTATTAGCGTAGTTATTTATGTACAAGCATATTATACTTATATCAAATCTTAAATTTATGTCTCGCTTTTTTATATTTCACTGTTTCATTCATATATAGATTTCACATTTATAAATTTTAGTTATTCACAGTTTCTAGTCATGTGAAATCATTGAGAGAAACCTATATACCTATATGTATAGTTCAAGTTTTTAGTTGGTTTCTCTATAGATTGATTCTATACACTACTTAAATAGGAGGAATTTATGATTAATTTAATGGATTTACAAGGTGAATGGCAATTTGCTCTAGACCCTAATAAACAAGGGATGCCTCAGAATTTCTCGGACACAATTATACTTCCTAACACCACTTCACATGCCCAAAAAGGCCCTATTAATGAAGAAATTAAAACAGGTAGCCTTACAGATGAATATGCCTTCTTGGGCTGGGCATGGTTTAGACGTGAGCTTACTATTTCTGATGCCACAAATAATTCGCAGATTTTCCTTTTCTTAGAACGTACACGTATCACTAAACTTTGGATAGATGATACATATATTGGGTGTCAAAATAGTTTATGTACACCTCATCTTTATGATGTTACCCATGCACTTTCTCCAGGAAAACATACACTTACTATCTGCGTGGATAACACTGATTATCCTACTAAAGGCGGCCACCTTACTTCTGAAGATACCCAGACCAACTGGAATGGAATCACAGGTAAGATTGAACTACGCTTTTTTAGTGACTGTTTCTTAAAGGACATTATGGTTTTCCCTAACGTTGCCAATAAAACTATTACAATCAAAGGAAAATTAGAAAGCTGCGCCCCTACTAATCTTCTTGTGGAAGCACGTAGCTTCAACAGTGATTTTACGCATCATGCCAAACCTATGATTTATACCCTCCAAGGCAAGGCATTTGAAATCACTTATGCCTTAGGGGCAGAAGCACTTCTCTGGGATGAACATCATCCTAACCTTTATAAACTTTCACTCAAATGCTTCTCAGGGGAACAATTATTAGATCAGCATACTCTCTCTTTTGGGCTTCGTGAATTCAAAGGCTCAGAAGATAAATTTATCATCAATGGCCGTCCTACCTTCTTACGCGGTAAGCATGATGGACTCATCTTTCCTCTTACAGGTTTTGCACCTACAGATCTTACCACTTGGCTTCATGTACTTAGTACCGCTAAAGCTTATGGCATTAATCATTATCGCTTTCATACCTGCTGTCCACCAGAAGCGGCCTTTGAGGCAGCAGACCGTTTAGGGATTTACATGCAGCCTGAACTGCCTTTCTGGGGCACGATTACAGAGGAAGGCGAAGAAAATCACAATCAAGCTGAACAGGATTACTTAATTAAAGAAGGCTTTAATATGCTTCGCACCTTTGGTAATCATCCTTCTTTTGTGATGATGTCTCTTGGCAATGAGCTCTGGGGTAGTCAAAAAATCTTAAATACAATTTTGGGAAAATATAAAGCCCTTGACTCTCGTCATCTTTATACACAGGGTTCTAATAACTTTCAATTTTGTCCTTGTATCTTAGAACATGATGATTTCTTCAGTGGCGTACGATTTAGTAGAGATCGCCTCTTCCGCGGATCTTATGCCATGTGTGATGCACCTCAAGGTATTTTGCAAACCATGGCGCCTGGTACTCATTACAATTTTGATGAAGCCATTTATCCCACTGAAATCATTAAATATCTGAATCAACATCAATCTATCTCTGACACCATTGCCCTTACGGATTCCAATTTAAAGAACGAGCATTCAAATAGCTGTGATGCTACAAGTATAGAAATTCAATATGGTACAGGGGTCAAAAAGGTTTCTATGGCGGAAATCAATGATGCACTCATTCCGCATATTCCTGTCATTTCTCATGAGGTTGGACAATATGAAACCTTCCCTAATTTTGATGAAATCCAAAAATATACTGGTTCTATTAAAGCCAAGAATTTCGAAGTCTTTCGTGAACGCCTTACTGAAAAAGGACTTCTTGATTTAGCGCCAGATTACTTTAAAGCATCTGGTCAATTAGCTGTAAGTTGCTATAAAGAGGAAATCGAAACAGCACTTCGCACCAAACATTTAGCTGGGTTCCAGCTTTTAGATTTACAAGACTTTAGTGGCCAGGGTACTGCCCTTGTAGGCATTTTAGATGCTTTCATGGAATCTAAAGGTTTGATTTCAGATAAGGCGTGGCGTAACTTCTGCTGCGATACTGTTTTATTAGGTGATTTTGGCAATTATATTTATGAAGCAGGCGAACTCTTTAATAGCAAAGTACATCTTGCTTATTATGGAGATAAGCCACTTAAAAGCAATCAAGTAAAATGGCAACTTACCACGCCTACTCAAGTTTTGGCAGAAGGCATACTTCCTGTTCTTGATAAAAGCTATGGTCTTTGCACCTTAGGTGAAGTTGATTTCCGTCTTCCAGAAGTAAATGTCCCAACACCTGTTACCTTTTCATTAACACTAATCAATCCGCCTCACTTAGCAAACACTAATAATACTAATAACACCATAGATGTAGATTCTCATATCATTACAAATAGCTATGACCTTATGCTTTATCCACATTTGGATTTTGAATTAACAGAAGTTATCCACGCTAACGGTCAATCACTCCACATTGTCCACACATTTGATGAAGCTAAGGAAAATTTACAACAAGGTAAGTGTGTACTTCTTCTACCACAAAATCATTTAGCAGCTAGTATCCCTGGTACTTATTGTACAGACTTCTGGTGTTATCCAATGTTTAGGTCTATTTCCGAATCAGTGGGCAAACCTATCCCTATTGGTACAATGGGTCTTCTCATCCAAAATGACCATGCGGCTTTAAAGGAATTTCCAGCTCAATATTATAGTACGCCTTGCTGGTACAATATGGTGACTCATGCGGATTGCCAGATTCTCGATACAGTCACACCTCAAATGCGTCCTATTGTTCAAATGATTGATAACTTTGAGCGTAATCATAATCTAGGCCTCTTATATGAAGCCAATGTCTTAAACGGTAAACTGCTCGTTTGTACTAGCCGTCTTGAAGAAGTTTGGTCTCATATTGAAATCAGACATTTTGCCAAATCAATTATTGATTATGGTCTTTCTTCTGATTTCAACCCTACAACTTCACTAGACCCTAGTCTACTCAGCAAATTATTCTAATACTAAAATACGCCTTAGCGAGACCTATTTAATCTCGCTAAGGCGTATTTTAACTTATTTATATTTTTAATTAACCCTTGCTAAAAATAATATAGCTGGATACATTTCAAAACCATGTATATACTCTATACTTTGGACTATCTCCCTATCCAATACCCATAGACAAGACCAATTCACTCCATACTCTAGTCCCATCTGTTTAATTGCTTCTTTCTGTACTCTTCGTAAACCTTCTAAATCATATCTTAATCCAGTCTCATCCATAGCACTTACATAGACATTTAAGGCTTGTAATGTAATGCTCACCATACTCCTTTTTTCATGAGCTTCTAACTTTTCTTTAATCTGCTCAAGCTTCTCACAAGACATAGTCCACTCTTCCTTAGCCTCATCTGTAAGTTTGCATTTTATATAAGAAATACTTTTTTTATTAGCTTCAATGCAGTAATTATATGCCCCATATCTGCATCTATAATCGGCCCAAATCTGATCGGTATTTATAGCAACCTCTTCATCTAAATTGTCCCAGTGTACTCTAATTGGTGATTTCATCATAAAACCTTTTGAGGCTCTTGCTAACGCTGGTGCTAAAATTTCATGGAAAACTTCTTCTTGAAAAGTATAAGGTGACCTTTTTAATTGCTTCATCATCCTATAGCTTTCACTAATAATTTCACTCATCCCAATGTCAATAAATTTTTTAATGGAATCTATTCCTGTTATCTTTCCTAATCTATTATCAATATAAAATTGACCTACTTCAGCATATGAATAGACTTCCTCTTTTACACCTTTAACTTTTTCCAGCATCTCTTCGCCCCCCCATCAGCTTTATGCTACCGCTACAGCTTTTATCTCTTTTAATAGACTGAATTATCTCACTACTCTATTATTATATTCGGTAGTATCTAGGGTCACAATGAGGAGATTTTAACAATTTTAAAAATTTATTTTGTATTTTTTGATACCTCCCCATAGATTTCACATTTATAAATTTTAGTTATTCATGACTTTTAGTAATGTGAAATCATTGAGAGAAATCTATTTATCTACATGTATATTTCAAGGTTTTAGTTGGTTTCTCTATATAAGCCTTATAAATTTCTTTTTACCGATTCTCAGTACATCTCCCACCTTAACTGTTGTCTCTAACGTCTTTACAACTTCTTGGTTAATTCTTACCCCACCTTGTAAAATAAGGCGTCTAAACTCACTGCCACTGGCTACATATTGCTCTGCCACCAATATAGGACTTAACTGAACTAACTGCATTTCTGATGCTTCACCTAACTTCATTTCTGGAATCTGGTCTGGAATAGCCTTTTTACTAAAGGCTTCTTCGTAGTATTTCTCAGCTTCCTTGACTTCATCTGTTGTATGGTATAATCCCGTAATAATTTGAGCTAACTCAAATTTTACATCTCTAGGATTCTTACCTTCTTCAAGTGCAGTTTGAATTTCTTTAATACGGTCAGGATGCTCATCTGTAGCAAGTTCAAAATATTTGATAATAAGCGCATCTGGCACTTCCATCACCTTTTTAAACATAATATGTGCCGGCTCATTTACACCAATATAGTTACCTAGGCTCTTACTCATTTTCTCCACGCCATCAAGCCCTTCTAATATTGGCATAAATAATGCAACCTGTGCATCCTGTCCCATAGTCTTTTGAAGTGTTCTTCCAATCAGAATATTAAAGGTCTGGTCCGTTCCACCAAGTTCAATATCTGCCTCTAATGTCACCGAGTCAAAGGCTTGCATTAATGGGTAAAAGAATTCATGTACACCAATTGGAATATTGTTTTTGTAGCGGTTTTGGAAATCATCTCGTTCTAGCATACGCGCTACTGTCGTTGTTGCCGCTAATTTTAAAACATCCTCAAAGTTCAATTTACTGAGCCACTCACTATTAAAACGCACTTCTGTCTTATCTCTATCAAGCACCTTAAAAATCTGTTTTTCATAAGTCTTAGCATTTTCTAATACTTGCTCATCTGTTAATGCTTTTCTGCCCTTAGACTTACCTGTAGGGTCACCTATCTTCCCTGTAAAATCACCAATGATAATCACAGCGCGGTGTCCTAAGTCCTGCATCTGCTTGATTTTGCGAAGTACTACTGCATGCCCTAAATGAATATCTGGCGCACTAGGGTCTAAGCCTAACTTAATCACTAAAGGCTTATTCTCCTTTTCACTCTTCTCCAGCTTTTTTCTTAAGTCCTCTTCATTAACAACTGTTGCTACACCTTTAGTAATGATTTTAATTTGTTCCTCAATAGATTTTTTCATAAAATATCACCCCTTGTTTAAAATTAATTTGAAATTTTTTTACCTACGACAAAAAAGCACCTCGTCCCTTGTTTCCAAAGGACGAGGTGCTTTAGCCGCTCTCGTGTTACCACCTTAGGTTTATAGGTAGCTCACGCTACCTACCTCTTCAAGTACGCCTCCCAAATTGAGAGGTTATACTCTAGCACTATAACGTGTGCAGGAATCCGTCACAGCCTACTACATTTCTGATTCGGTGTGAAGCTCAAAGATGTATTCATAATCAGTTTGTCATGCACCTCTCATCAATTGAGTAAAAACACTCACCGGTAACTTTCTGTATGCCTTACTGACTACTACTTGTTCTTATCATAGCTTTTCTTAATCTTATACGCCGAAATATAGCTTACGCTATAAGTCTTCGTTATGTCGTTTATTAAATTAATAGTATTATATGCAGTTAATTTTAAGTTATCAACTGCTAACATCTCCTCTTTCCATTTTGATTTAATCTACTACCTTAATCCTTTCTTTTTGGCGTCTACATAACTTGCTGCTGATAAAGCCGCAATATTTCCTTCACCTGCTGACTTAATATATTGATAAGGTTTTCCTACAATATCCCCTGCTGCAAAGCAACCTGGGATACTTGTTTTCATTGTGCGATCTACCTTCACATGTTGCTCATCTAATTCAATACCTGGTAGTAATGTGCTTGGGCTGATATTAGCTCTAAGTATAAAAATACCATCAGTTTCTAGTTCAGTATCTTTTAGCACTAATTTGCTTACTTGATTTTCGCCTTCAATTTTGACAGGTCTATCATTGATAATCTCTACATTTTCTACTACTTCTACAGGTTCTTTATACATTGGTACATAATATACTTTAGCAGCTAATCCTGCTAAGAAATCTACTTCTTCTTCCTCACGTTTATCATAACCAATAACCGTTACAGTTTTTCCACGGTATAATCCCCCATCACAAGTTGCACAGTAGCTTACGCCTCTTCCAAGGAATTGTTCTTCGCCTTCAAGCATTCTACCCGCCTGCATACCTGTTGCTAAAATAACGGCTTCGGTTTCATACATCTCATTGTTGGCCATAACTACGAAATAATCACCCATCTGATAAACATTTGTAACCTTTTGCTCCGTAATCGTAATCTCCATTTGCTCCATATGTTCCCTAAATGCAGCTTGAATCTCGACACCGCTTTTAGCTGGTAGTCCTAAATAATTGTCGATTTGATGTGCCTTCTCTAATTTAGTACTAAAATTTTTATTCCCAAATATAATAAATTTCTTATTACGAATCTTAGCATTAATTGCTGCTGATAGTCCTGCTGGTCCTGTTCCAATAATAGCTATATCATATCGTTCATTCATCTTACCGCTCTCCTTCACCTTTTATTTTTCACTATTTACTTTCCCCTCTTCTGGCATTTTCAATTACCATAACTCCTAGAAGTCCAAAACTTCCTATCCAAAACAAACTAATAAGTGGTTTTGTCGTATAAATTATTATACTATCTTTTTCATGTAAATTAGTCCCCTTTGGCTGTTCTATTACTCGGTCTTCCAACATCCTAGAAAATATACTCATTGGCGCTTGTTCTTCAGCTGCTTTCATAAACTTTCCTCCCATGCCTGCTGAAGTAATACCACCTACCAACATCACTAATAGCAGCAGATGTGTCCAATAATAATACCTGTTTCTTCCTTTCAGCCCTGTTAAGATATATCCTAAAAGAGGAATCAGTACAATCCATAAAACTAATGTAAGCCCCACACTTCTATAATCAAAATATCGTGCCATAGCTACACTTATAACTGCTCCCAATACCAAAACCACACTCAATTTTTTACCAATTTTTTGACGTTCTATACCTAAAATTAATAGGCCATTAACAATCACATAACCTATAGTTAATCTATTGTAAAAGTGCATAGGAACTTGTACTTTTATAAATAAAGGGCATATGGTTCCAATTAAAATCGCATACGCATAAATACACGTCATGACTCTAAAGCATGCTATATAATCTAATGTTCTTCTTGTTAGCCCTTGCCCCTTTTGCTTCTTAAGCTGTCTAAAGCCTCTAACACCTATTATGCCTATGATACAAACTACAAATATACCTAGTATAATGAATCTTCCTCTTGCCATCTCGCCTACATAAGCGTGTACAGATGCATTTGCTAAAAGTCCACTCCTTACTAAAAATGTACCAAATGCAGCAATAATAAACGGCAAAATACACTTATCTCTTGTCCAGTTAATATTTTTTCCTTTTTCGTTGCTAAAGCTACGAAAATCACCATTTTGTTTTGCCAATTTATTTTTGTTTATATGACTATACGCACATAAAAGTAGCCATGGTACCAAAGCTATATTTTCAATAGGATCCCATGCCCAATATCCACCCCAACCTAAGGCGCGATACGCCCAGACACTCCCAGTCATAATACCAAGTCCTAGAAAAAGCATACTTTTCCTTGCCCAGTTTTTTATAACCTCCTCATAGTCTCCTCCCTCTAAACGATTCATCCCTAATGCAAACACAATCGCCATAGCAGTATAACCTATAAATACAAGTGGTGGATGTACTACCATCCAAGGATCTTGAAGAGCTTTACTTAACCCTTTTCCATCTGCCGGTATTGCATTTAATACTTTAAAAGGCCTTACAACGAAACTCATGGTAAGTATAGCTACTGTAATTCCTGCGTAAACAGGAAATGTTCTTTGATGCTTTAGGTCCTTAACATAACTTATATTTAAAACCATGTATCCCATCAGCACTAATATAAATCCCCATAATAAAAATGAACCTTCCTTCCCTGCCCATAAGGCAGAGATACAGTATATAAAAGGCAATTCCAAATTAGTGTGTTCGTAGACATATTTAAAGCTAAAGTAATGATTTACTAAATAGCATAGCATCAACATAAATGCAGTCCCTATACCTATCATGCCTAAACGCCACAATCTATAAGCTCTATCTCTACATACTTTATCCCCCTTATTTTTTGCATAACATAAACCACTTGCCCCACATGCAATAACACTTATAGCAATCAACAAATCTTCCGCTCTTAACATACTTTTCCTCCTGCTGTTTTTCTATCTTTCCTATAGATTTCACATTTATAAAATTTGATTAGTCCTAGTTTTTAGTCATGTGAAATCATTGGGAGAAACCTATTTACCTAGATATATTTCAAGTTTTTAGCTGGTTTCTCTATATTTCTTAAATAAACTTTTGAATATATTTATCTTACTTTCCGCCTTTCCTTCTCTTGCCTTCTTATTTTCCTGCATCACTTTTCTTTGCTCTTTAGTTAAGCTATGATGCACCTTACCTTGTTTTTTGTTATTATGACAGACGCTACATTTTTCAATAGGTCCTGCTTCACCTTGTATACTTTCAGGTAACTTATTATCTATTTCAAGGGTAGATTCCCACTCTGCATGAGGGCCATTGTGACAAGAAATACACTGAACCTTTCCATTCATCTCTTGGGCTGGTGAATTATTTAGATATGAATTACGATACAACTTTCCTTCATTATTTGCATATTTCTCCCCATGACATTCTTGACAATTAGGCTCTTGTAGCCAAGCTTGTCTACCTTCAGACTGGCTTTTAGCCACTTGTGCTACTCCGCCATGACAATCCTCATCGCCACAGGCAATCCCCTCTTTTTTCATCACACCGCGATAGCATTGTGTTTCTACACCTGGATGACAGCTATAGCAGACCGGATCTTGAATAGGTGACACTTCCACTTTATCTGCATGAAAAGCATGTATTGCCTCAGAAAGAGGTAATATATCTTCTTTTCCTTTTTCTCCTATTGCATTGTCTTCGTGGCAATCTGCACATTTATGACGTTCACCCTTCATTAAATCTGCGACTAAACTTGTCCCTGATAATTTATCATGAGCTTTTAAAATATTAAGGTCTGTATTATTTTCACCATGACAGATGCCACAATCCATTTCATCAGAAACTGGAACTACAATTTTATCTGTCATTGCTAATTCTTTACCTGTCTTAGTATCTGTTACTGTTACCTTAACGAGCTGATACGGATTACGTACTTTACTGCCATCGTTATATGGGGTAACGGGTACAGCAGTAGCCTCAAAGTACCTTTGATCTTCAGATAATTTCATCTCACCTGCTAAACCATTTCCCGTTATGCCTATGTTAGTTGATACATTATATCCATAGTCCTTAGCATATTGCCAGAAGTTGCTTTTACCTACAGATGTCGTATTATCAATCATTTCATAACTCACCTTAATGCCATCAGTTACTAACCTATTCTTAGTCTGTCCTTTTTCAAAAACCTGTACACGAATATTATTAGCTGGTGGTAAAATCATAAAACTTGAATAATCCTGCTGTATACAGTGCATGCCTAAATCATTGGCGCCTAATAGCACATATTCTTTGGAATCATTCACTGCGGTAGCTCTTACCCCTTCTCCCATTGCTATATAAATACTTACTATGCATGCAAGTACTATGCCTATACGTTTGATGATATTTCTCATTGATGTCACAATCCCTTCTACCTTGTATGTACGCCGTAATACACTTTGGGCTTATACTCTCTCTTATTTATACCCTATGCTAAATAATTTTATGTACTATGAGTTTCAAGGCATTTAGTTATTTCCTAAATTTAACTCCTTGACAAATTAAAACGTCCAGGCGTATTATTGTATTAATCCTTTAATACAGTTTGGAGACAACAATATGACATGGAAATTTGATAGCGATAAGCCAATCTATATTCAACTTGTAGAGATGCTTAAACTCAAAATTATTTCAAAAGAACTTCCTGTTGGCAGTAAATTACCTTCCGTTCGTGATTTTGCAGAGGAAGCTGGTGTCAATCCGAACACCATGCAACGTGCCCTTGCAGAATTAGAAACACAAAATCTCGTTTTTACAAAGCGTACCTCAGGACGTTTTGTTACTGAAGATGAAGATTATATTCAAACGATTCGTGATGAATATGCCAAAAGTAAAGTGCAAGAGCTTATTACTGCACTTATTAAATTAGGGTATGCCCCTAATGAACTTATTCCATTAATTGATGCATATATAAAGGAGAATTAATATGAGTGATAACTTATTAAAATTACAAAATATCCATAAATCTTATGGCTCAAAGGTTGCCCTTGAAGACGTAAGTTTTTCAATCCCTAGTGGTAAAATTATTGGCCTACTTGGCCCTAATGGTAGTGGCAAAAGCACAATGATTAAACTTATTAATGGTTTACTTGAACCCACTGCTGGCACAATTGAGATAAAAGGCAATGCCCCAGGGCCCGCTACTAAAAAGGTGATTTCTTACTTACCAGAACGTACTTATCTCAATGATTGGATGAAGGTAGAAGACTTACTTAATTTCTTCCAAGATTTCTATGATGACTTTAATTATAATCGTGCACTTGAAATGCTTGGTAACCTTCATATCGAGTTAAATGCAAAGCTTAAAACACTTTCAAAAGGTACAAAAGAAAAGGTGCAACTTATCTTAGTTATGTCTAGGGAAGCTGACTTGTATATCCTCGATGAACCTATTGGCGGCGTTGACCCTGCTGGCCGTGATTATATTCTAAAAACGATTATTAAAAATTATAGCGAAACAAGTTCTATACTTATCGCTACACACCTTATTCAAGAAATTGAACAAATCTGTGATGAGGTTATTTTCTTATCCAAAGGTAATATTGTTTTACAAGGAAATGTAGACGAGATTAGAGAGGAAAAAGGAAAATCAATTGATAGTTTATTTAGGGAGGTATTTTCATGTTAGGAAAATTATTAAAATATGAATTTAAAGCTACAAGTAGAACTTTCGTTCCACTTTATATTGCACTTGTTTTAGTAGCCATCATCAATAACTTATTTATGACAAATGATATCAGCTTTGGTTTTGGCATTATGATAATGATTATGGTTGGTCTCTTTATTGCGCTAGGTGTGCTTACTCTAGTTGTTCTTATTCAGCGCTTCAATAAGAATCTTTTAGGTGATGAAGGCTATCTCATGTTTACACTGCCAGTAAAACCTTACCAGCTTATTTTGTCAAAACTGCTCATCACTGTTTTTTGGACCATTATTAGCGGTATTATTGCAATCATAACCTTTATTATTTTAGTGGGCGGCTTTAATTTTACTTTTATAAAAGAATTCTTCACTGTCCTCTTTACACAAATGGATGTTATCTCTAATGCTATTGGTACAGCTATGCAAGAAGAAGCCTTCCGTCAAGCACTTGTGATGATGATTACATTCTGCTTTATAGCATTATTCACTTACGTGGGCTCTATCTTAGAAATCTACTTAGCACTTTCTATTGGCCAACTTCCAGTTTTCTCAAAACATCGTGGCATCACAGCCTTTGTAGCATTCTTTGTCATTAATTCTATTCTTCAGATGCTTGTTATGTTTGTAGGTGGCACATTTATGCATACATTTTCTATTCTTTCTCCTGGCATGCTATGTACACTCGGCATTCTTGGCAGCCTTTTAGTAGATGTAATTCTATTCTTTATTATTAACTACATCCTAAACAAACACTTAAATCTCGAATAACTCATCTTCTAACATTTGCCTAAAACATATCAATATAAAACAAGGACTATTGCGAAAGCATATAGTCCTGTTTTATATTAGCTATTATCTTTTTCTTTTTTCTCAAGGCACTAGCTACCTATTTTTTTATACTACTTATTTTTTTCACTTCTTAAATAAGCACTTAAAATATTTCTAGTATTTCCTTTGGCACCTGTAATTACTTTAATCTGATATTTTTCTAATTCACGTTGCTCTTCAGATGTAATAGCGCTACATAGCAAAGTATCAACACCTTCATTTTGTAAGATGTATAATAAATCTTTTCCTGCTACGCCAACAGAAGTATCAATTAACATTCGGCCACTAGGGCGTCCTTTCTGTATTTCAAAAATCTCAAAAGCCTTCGTTTTTCCAAACTCTCTCGCTACATTTCGCCCATCAGCAGTTATAGCTACAAGCATACGCTACCTCCCGGAGGAAATATTAACTCTTTTTCCATTATATGTATTTAACTTGTATTTTATATCTTGTTTTAGGTATACTAAAACCTAACTATCACTTTTTAATTTTTAGGAGGATATTATGATTAATCAAATTGGTAAAATTACTTTATATGTAAATAACCAAGCAGAAGCTAAAAGCTTTTGGCTTGATAAAATGAACTTTGTTGTTAAACTTGAGCAACCTATGGGACCAAATATGACTTGGCTAGAAGTTGGTCCTAGTGCAGATGCTTTTACAAGCTTCGTTCTTTATGAAAAACAACTTATGTTAGCTCAAAGACCAGATGCCAATGTAGCTTGTCCAAATATCATTCTCAGCACAAAAGACATTGCTGCTACTTATGAGCAGCTTAAACAAAACGGCGTTAAAGTTGGCGAGCTTCAAATCATGCCATATGGCAAAATGTTTTCTTTTGAAGACCAAGATGGCAATACATTCCTCATTCGTGAGGACTTATAAAATAATAAAAATGGGTACCTAAAAATGAAATTTTTGTGGTACCCACTTTATATTATAAGCAAAAAATATTCTACTTTTTATGGCGCAATCTTTGAATCTTTATTTTTCTTTAATCTTTCTATTTCCTGTTTTTGTTCCTCTATTACCTTTTGATAATTTACTTCTTTTTCACACCATTCCTTACTGAGTGTGTTAATAAGAGAAGCCATTTCATCCGCACTTCCAATGATACGGTTAAAGAGTAGTAAATTAGATTTAAGGATTTCTGGAATCTCTACATGAGAATATCTTAAACGATGGTCGATTTCCCCATACCCTTCTTCAAAAATAGTTCTCACTTGAATCTCTGCAATAACTCTGCGATTGGTTGGATAAAATTCTACGAGATAGTGTACTGATCTATATCCTGAAGCCCTTGATCTCACCTCTATATTGAGGTCATTAAACACATCTACATTATCCCCTTCCCTCACATTAGCCGTAATCTCAATAACCTTCCATGTATTTACGATATATTCATGAATCTCTCGCCATTGCTCCTTGAAGATATGAATAACCCTTATTCCAATTAAATCATTAATTTCATCCTTATAATTTGCTATATTAAACTGAAAATCTTCTCCATACTTAAGTTTTCTATCTGCTGTTTTTCGAATCACCTTTTCAATAAGCCCATCTGGGTCTTTCATCCTAGATTTCACTGTATGAATATTTTCTTGTGAGCGCAAGATATTGGCAATGAAATCACCATGATTTTGATAAGCATCCATATGGGCAATATAATCATTGTAAATGGCTGATAACTCTTCTACATCTATATTATTTTCCTCTATCATCTTCATTGTATATGGATACTTTAATAAAAACTCATCTAAATTGAATTTTGATATCATGTTTACGCTCCTATTATATATATCTATTTAAATACTCTATTAAATTTACTAGCTAATTCTTATTTTAAATTATAGCTTAAAAACTTTTGCTTTAAAAGTTACTCTACTTACTTATAACCAATTTCTCTTATAACTACACATCCTAATCAAAAAACTCTCAACATAAGCATCACTAAATGCCTACATCAAGAGTTTCTCTTAATACTTCACGTCTACTAATGAAAGTGCCTTTGGTTTCGCCATAGGATAACCAGCCGCTCTTTGTTTTTTATCCATTATAATTTGTGTCTGCTCTGCTGTAATTGTGCCTTTACCAGCCTCAATAAGTGCGCCAATAATCATTCTTGGCATATGAAGTAAGAAGTCATCTGCTGTAATGCGAATTTGAATCATATTTCCTTCTTTAATGATTTCAATATCATTTACAGTCTGCATTGTAGATTTACCATTTGGTTTTAAGCTTGTGAAGCTTTGGAAATCATGAGTTCCCTTAAAAATAGCAGCTACTGCTCTCATATTTTCAAGGTCAAAATCATAATCCATATGGTGAACATACTTTCTCGTAAACACATTTCTTCGTGCTCCGCAATTAATTGTATAAACATAAGTCTTAGCTTTTACATTATAGCGGGCATGGAAACGCTCACCCACTTCTTCTAAACTCTTTACTACAATGTCCTCTGGTAAAAATTCATATAAGTAATCTAACATACACTCTTCACTTAAAATACATTCTGTCTTAAAGTTTGCTACATAATTTTCTGCATGTACGCCTACATCGGTACGCTCACAGCAAATAAGCTCTATCTTTTCTTCCGTCATCTTCTCAAGTACAGCTTCTATTTTAGCCTGTACTGTAAGATCTGTATCTCTTTGAACTTGAAAGCCTTTATAACGACTTCCATCATACTCAATAACCATTTTAAAATTTTTCATTAAATTTACCTATATACTTTCTATTTTATGTTGTTCATTTTTTATTCTTACATTTAGTTTCTTATTCATTATACACTATGAGCAATCTTATTGTTAGTTATTCATATTTCGTATTGTTTTTTTAATTTTTACTCTAATATTCTCTTGTCCATGTTATAATTTATTTATCTTATCCATAGAGGAGATTTTATATGAATGAACTAAATAGTCAAATTGAATTTCAACCACAAACTTATAGAATATCTGAGCTGTTCATTAAAAGAAGTAAGGTCAACTATCTCCTTTCAATGATTATGCTCCCTATTGGTATATGTCTTATGACATTTTTAGTACAACATACTACTGATACCCCTTTTAATTTTCAATTTTTCATCTGCTTTATTGGCTGTGTTTCTATCTTTTTAGAACTTGAAATTTTCATTGTAAGCCGTATTATGCTTAAGAAAGTCAAAGAAAATACATTAACCATAGGTGAGGATTTTATTCAACGTAAATCAAAAGTACTCGAACCCCCGATTCAATTTAAATTCATTCAAAAGCTTGCTATCAAATATGCACCTAATGGCAACGTCAACACTATCGATATCCAAACCTCTAGTCAAAGTGTCCGTCTATGTGGTTTTGAAAACATGAGTGAGATTGCAGAACTTCTCAAATCCAAATCTCCTTCTGCGAAGGTCAAAGAGCATACTTATAAGTTAGATTATAATCATCCGCTTGCCTTCATCACTATATTTGTTGCTTGTATTCTTGTTTTTTATTTTGCGCGTTATAAATTCTTCCTACCTTTAAATGATATTTTTCTCGTAGGCTTTGGAATATGGCTACTACTTGGCAAACCCATTTCTAAGGCACAAGGGGACCGTTTTAGAGCTATTGAAGTCATTTGTAGTATCCTTATGATTGGTTGTATGGCCTTAAGCTATCTTCCTTAAATGCCTTAAGTATCAAAAAGCTATAAGACTTGTAACATTCCTAGTCTTATAGCTTTTTTCATTAACCTATCAATTATTATATCCACTTATGCATGTGATAACGCTGGAAACATTAACTTTCTTACCTCTACCTGCTTCAAATCTTCTCCCATTATGAAAAATGTACAGTCTTCTTCATGATGTTCTACCCTTATATAGCTGACTGCCTCCTCCTCAAAAGGCGTAAATCCTAATCTCACCTCTTTGATTTGGCTTCCAAAGGCTCCTACCACTTCCTCTAATGCTACCTTTTTTCTTGCAACAATGTCTTGAATAAATAATTTATCTTCCTCTACTTCTGCCACCACATACACTTCTTCAGATCCTAATTGATATACCATTTCACTGTCCATTGCATAAAACCCTAAAAGGCCTTCATTATCCCTCATCTGAAATCTATATTGGCTTGCTCCTTCTCGTGCCGTTTTTAAAAACTTATCTAGATTTTCTCTCCTTGTCATATCTACAGATTTCATCTTTAAGGTACTTGTTTCTGCCTGTACTTCTTTGCTATAGCTATATTCTCTAGCCTTCTTGAAACCAAATTTAGGATAGAATTCAATCACACTATCATTGCCAAATAAGTAAATTCCATCAACCTTTCCTACATACTCAGCCAGTACCTCCTCCATTAAATATCTTAAACAGCCTTGCCCTCTATAAGCCTTATCTGTCATAACAGTCCCTAGCTGAATATAGTTTTTAACTTCTCCATCCATTTCAAAGGTCATTAAATTCACAGATACATTTGAAATAACCTTATCCCCATCCATTAAAGAATAAGGTATGTACTTATCCCCCCATAATCCTTTGGCATACCACTTTTCAAAGTTAATACAAAAAGTCTTTTTCGCCAGTTCACTAAAACTTTTGCGAACCTCTTCCTGATTTTTATAGTCTTTAATAAATGTGTATTTCATACTAATCCCCCTATATATTATTTCTCTTTAAAAGTAATATTCACTTCTTCTATATTTATACTCTTCACTATCTGCAAGCGCCTTTAAAGCCGCTTCGTTCTATATCTTCATCCATAAGATTATCTATTATCAATCACTATCTATATTGTCCACATACCTTGCAAATCATAGCACTGCTTTTATTCTTGTTCTGACACTTTTTACACACCCACTCACCATTTATACTAGGTGTTATAGACTGTACTGGTGTATCATTTTTCTTTATAACCACCCCCATATACTACCCGCTATGGCTTTACACATGTATTAATTCTCCTCTCACATACCTTCTCTTAAGCCACTCTGTTCTTCCTGTATAAATAAATTTCTCCAATCTCTCTTCCAAACTTAGTTTTCTATCTTCCCTTGAATAATCATCTTCCACAATAAGTGCATCAAACTCATACCCTTCTTCAAAGCTTCCTACCTTCCCAAAGAATTGTCCGCCTCCTTTAGTTGCCAAATAATATGCCTCGCTGATACTAAGTGGTTGGTCTTCAAGGTGATTTACCCAGTGCATCTTAGATGCCATCACTGTTGCCACAATATGAGCTCTCATATCTAAGGTATGGCCTGCTCCTACATCTGAACCTAGCCCTACCTTAATCCCTTTATCTAAATAATGTCTAAGTGGCATAATACCGCTCGCTAAATTAAAGTTAGACTGTGCACAATGTGCTACCATGACATCATATTTCTTAAGCATCTCTATTTCTTCTTCTGTATTATAAATGCAATGTGCCATAATGGTTTTTCCTTGTCTTAAAAGACCATAATGTGCATAAACTTCCGTGAAACTTTCTCTTTCAGGATGCAGTTCCTTCACCCAAGCTACCTCACTACGATTTTCATCCAAATGTGACTGTACAGGTAAATCATATTTGGCTGCCAGTTTTCCTAACTGCCCCATAAGCTCTCCCGTTGTACAGGGTACAAATCGTGGGCTCACAATATAATTAACTAATGGATTTTCAGCTTTATCCTGTGTTTCTAATATTAACTCCTCTGTTTCCCTTGCAGAAGCCTGCGTTTCTTCTATTAAATCTTTTGATGTGTTTCGGTCCATATTCACCTTTCCAATATAACCACCTAGTCCTGCCTTTTCAAAAAGCTCTATCAAAACACTTGTTGCCTCCTTATGGCAGCTCGCCATAACACAAGCACGCGTAGTACCTACTTTCTTTAAATCTCCTACAAAGATTTTATACTTATCTCTAGCAAATGCTATATCTTTAAAATGGCTTTCCAAAGGAAATGTATACTCATTAAGCCAAGGAATAAGTTCCTTGCTATATCCAATTCCAGCATTCTCCCACTGCGGTGCATGTACATGTATATCTACAAATCCAGGTATAATGAGTGCTTCTCCCAAATCCTCCACTTGCTCCTGCGTATATCCTTCCGGAATTTCCTTAGTAATACTTTTTACTTTACCATCCTCTACTAAAATATAGCTATGTGGATAGCTTTCAAATTTCTCTGGCACTGCAGTATAAATAATATTTCCCTTTAATAATATCATTTACCCCATCTCCTCATTAATTCAAGTGTCTCTTCAGGTTGTCACACTTTTTCTATAATCTGCTACTTAGCAAAAAAAGAGCTAGTAATCTTTTACCCAGATACTAGCCCCTTTGCTCTCATTATTATATTATTATATTATCATACTATTTTACACTTTTCCATAAAACTTTCTACCATCTATTAGGTACCCTTAGTTTAAGAATCTCTTCTCCAAGCTCCCCTAATTCATCCTTATACATGGCATATTTCTTTCTTGTTTCAGACCCCTTTTGGAGTTTTTCCATGCATACATTTTACTCCTCTGTACTCATAATATCTCGAATCACTTCTAGCATCTGCGCCTCTGAGTTTTCTTCTATAAAGCTTATCACATGATCCAAAATACTATCGCAATTTCCAGTATGGTCTGCAATACAAGCAATACCTATAACAATAATTTGGTGAATATCCTGTTCTGCTATTTCTGAAACTGCCACATTAAACTTATTTTTCACCTTACCCATAATACTTTTTACAATCATTCTCTTTTCTTTTAAAGAATGAACATAAGGTGCATGTAACTTAATTTGTAATGTGCCTACTAACATTTTGTCTATTCCTTTCATTCTAATAAGTGATAGTTTCCTCACTACTATAATGTCTTATTAGGAGGCACGATACTCATAATTCGCTCTTGAATTTCTTTAAATGCCTTCATGAACTCCATATTATTTTTTTCATTTTTGCTTTGCCACTGCTGCTCTATTTCTTTAGCACGTGCTACTGAAATCTTAATATGTTTCTCCTCACATAATCTTAATGCATCATTTCGGATATAAAATGGACTATCTCCTAAACGATCTATAAGTCTTTCCACTACATTTTCATGTGCCTTAATCATTTCCTCACTTCTCATATAGAGCACATTAATCGCTTCACTTCGCACCTGCGGATTATAGTCACTTAACAGTTGTGCATTAAAGTCTGCCACTTCCTCAAATGGTAATTGTCTTATAACTTTAATTTTATTCATAATACTGCTTTCGCGTGCATAAGTTGCTCCCCACGGATTACTATATGAATATTTTTCATCTAAACGTTCTTTATCATTTACAATCGCCTTTAACTTTCCATAAATATACCTTTTTATTTCAAGGTCACCAATCGTAATTAGTACATCTTCTATCATACAATTCGTCTCGTTATCTTTTTTATACAATTCCTTACAAGTCTCAATAAGCTCCACTACACCATGTTCTTTAATAAAATTGCACCAGCTATATAAGCCTATACCTTCTTCTATACACTTTTTAAGTAGTGGTATTGAATAGACTTCTTTCCATAGCGCTAATACACGTTTTCTAAACTTATCATATACTCTTTGCCCATGCGCTTCTACCATATATTGCTCTGTTTCGTCATCTTCTATAAAGCTGCATATATCTTTAGCTCCTAGTAATTTTAAAGTGTCGAACTTTGTCTCTTCTAAATATTTTATATAAACATCTAATATTCTCGTATCCTCCTCTATTACTTCCCAAATCCCTGTATCGAAGAATAACGAATTAAAAAGCTGCACCAACTGTTTAAAAAGCTCCTGATCCTTTGTAGCTAATTCAAATAATCTTGGTAAGTCTAAGCTGCTTGTAAGCTTTGTACTTAGTTCCATTTGTATTGTATTCTCTTTTAATGCCCCTACTAATATGTTACGTTGGACATTGATGTCTTTTAATAATTCTTTCTGCTCCACAAGTAACTGTGTTAAATATACCGCTCCCCAATCTTCACTAAGCTCCAGTAATCTAAAGGCGGCCTCTTCAAATGATTTCTTAGTAATCCAGTGTGTAAATCCATAAGAAATATATCTAGAGAATTCTTCATTTTGTCCTATAATCATATAGTCCTCAATAAGTTCCTCGCACCATTCACCCATAGTCGTTAATGTAATTGCCAGCTTAAAAATCTCCTTATCTGATGTCTCAAACAAAATCTTTTTAAACATCTCATAAGTTGTATGTGTAAAGCATTCTTCTGTTACACGCTCTCTTAATTCTCCCATTACACTTAATGTCTTAAAATCCATTTGTTTAAGCTTTTTCTGAACAATCCTACATTCAGTTAAGTGTCTCTCCGTAATTTGTTTTAATAAATTACAGATAGCACTCACTTCCCATTCTACTTGTTCTTGGCTTTCGCTACAGAAAGTATCTAAAAGTGCCGTTGAAATGCGAATTTGTCCTTCCTCTAATGGGTCTATCCTATCTACTGCCTTCTGCTTATCTAATATGCCTGCCGTCGTACATTCATTCAGTATCTCCCATATGGCCTTTGGTCTATTAAATGGTACTACTTTCATTTACTCTCCCACCTTTTAGGGATCTCTCTTCCTACACCTGTGCTGCTTCAAGTTCTTCTAAACTTTGATATAAACTATTAACACGGTATAAAAACTCATCCCCACCTAATAATGTATCATCTACTTGCTTTAACACACTTGCTATTACTTTATAATCATCTAATTGATTGACTTGTAGAAATTCCTGTAATTCCTCTCGCTTTAGTATTTCTTGTAAAAATTCTTGCGTTTTAATATATCCATTATCCATATACTTATTAATAAGCTGCTGTAATCTTGGTGCCACTTGCTCAAGTCCTACTATTTGGTTTTTTTCTCGTTTTTCTTCCCTTAAAATAATATTTAAGCTACCTTCGCCTTCTTTTTTATAACGCTGTCCAAAATAATAGAAAATCACATGATATAAACCATATTGGTCTTGTATACTGCTTCCCTTGAGTTGATCCTTCATTTTATTATATAAATCATAGGCATTCACCTTACTTGCCGTCTTAGCAACTTCCATTAAATGATTTTCTAATTCATCAATAATCTCTTTCTTACATTTTAATCGACTACTATGCACATATGTATTGCTACCTACCTGTACAACCTCTTGAGCTTCCTTTATCTTTTGCTCTATTGTCAGCTTATTATTTCCTAGGACATAATTATATTCTTTTTTCGCTTCTTCTACTAAAAGTTCCACCATGTCTTCATCTAAATAAACAGGCTTTTTGAATTTATCTCTAAAAATCATGTCTAAAATATAGCTACTTGAGATACTCTCTTTACTGTAAAATCTCCCATTCGCCTTGTAGCCCATTGCTTCTAATAAATTAGGAATTACATCTTTCCCCCATTTTTTTATACCAATTGCTCCTATTGCCTGCTCGATTGTCTTCTCATAAGTAGTTAACTCAAAAGCTTCTGGTAATTTGTCAGCTAATGTCTCCATCAGCTGCTCTTCACCTACTTCTTCATGGAGAAAGACCATATTCAATATCGGATTATATCCTAAATCATGAAATGCATTATATTTAATCAGACTTATGATTTGTCTGTTTTTTTCTCCTAAAACAGTTTCTACAACTTTAAAGGCTACATGATGATCTCCCTTATTTAAATAAGTAAGAATTTCTACAAGCTTACTGCTTCTTAGTATTTCAGTAAGTGCTTCTAATGTTTGCATTTGGAGCTTACTTGTTACTTCTAATGTTTGTCCTAACTTATTTGCAGTTTCTTCTAAACTGTATCCTTCCTCAAAACGATACTTCAGCACTTCTAATCCTTCTCTATCTTCATACTGCTCAAAGGCTAAACTTGGCACAACAATTTGATTTATTGATTTTAATGCATTTTCTAATGCTGGTCTATTGATAAGCCCGCTTGCAGTATTTATGGATTTATGCTGTAACTGCTTTAGTTTCACCTTTTTTAAACCGTTATCTATAGCTATGCCATAAATTATCCCAATTTGTCCTAACGTAGAATTATTAAACACTTCATATAGGTGTGATTCTAAACAAATTTCATAATCCGCTATAGCTTCAGCTGCTTCTTGTGCTATTCCTATACACGCAAAACTACTGTCTTTCATAGCATAACGTGCTAATATCTCTAACGTCTTTTGATATTTCTTCGTTCCTACACCTGTGTAATTTTTATAACTCACTAAAAATGCTGTCGTAATTTCACCTAACTTACTAATCTCTTTAATCTTTGCTAGCTTATGGAGTGGTTCATAACTGCTTTCTTTAAATACATCCTTAATTTTAACTTCACTATATACTGGCTGCATTTTAATATGAATACGCCAGTCTAATGTATTTTCTAATGCTTCCCATTCCTCTCTGGTAAACAATCTAGCTACTGATTTAAACGTAATGTATCCCTTGAATTTGCTTAGGAAACTCTTTGCTCTAACTATCGTCATGCCTGGATAGTCTAGCATATAAGCTACAACTTGCCCATTTATTTGTGTTGTTCGTATAATTCCCTGTTCTTCAATATCATTAATTAACTTCTCTTCATAGGCCTTAGTTGTAATATAATCTCTAATCTCTCTTTCAATGACTACTTCATTAATTTCTAATTCTTCAGTTTCATCTTCTATGTAATCTTTAATTCGTAAAGGTTGCTTTTCTTCTACTCCTACTACTTCTTCTGTATTTTCCTCTTGTTCTAGTTCTAGTGCTATTTCTTCTACTGTATTCTTTTCTTGTTCTAGTGCTATCTCTTCTGTTGTATTCTTTTCTTGTTCTAGTGCTATCTCCTCTGTTGTATTCTCTTCTTGTTCTAGTACTATCTCTTCTTCTGCTGTATTCTCTTCTTGTTCTAATGCTATCTCTTCTTCTGCTGTATTCTCTTCTTGTTCTAATATGCTCTCTTCTATTATGCCTTCTTCTTGCTCTAATTCTGGCTGCACATTGCTTACAGTTTCAGCTTCTTTCTTCTGCGGTCCTGTAAACAACTTCTTGAATAATTTATGTAATGGATTTCCCATGTAACTTTCTCCTTTTTCCCCTAGTGCATTAATATTGTTATCTTTATACTATATGATTTTACACCTTCTTTCAATAAAACCCCAGTCAAACTTTCCTACCCTGAAAATAAAGAAAGAAGTGTCATGAAATTTATTTCAAGACACTTCCCACCTTATCTCTATGCTATATATGTTCTATCTGCCTTATCAGATTTTCTCTTTCAATTATATCCTCACTTCTAAACACTTATATCTTCACGCATTCAAAATAAAAGTATTTTTCATCTTCTATCATCTTTATTTCAAATCCTGTTTTACGGCATAATTCCTTTAACTCATCATCTAAAGGAATTGGCTCCTCTTTAGCTGAGGTATAGTTAATAGCCTTATGATGTGCCTTTAGCTCTTCTCTTGTTCTGCAGTGTACCATTACTAATTGGCCACCTGTCTTTAAAAGCTCATTTGCATTCATAAAAACTCTTAAGAGATTTTCAAAATGTGGTACTACATTAAATATAATACAATAATCATTTTCGCCTTGTATATGTGAGATTTCTCCTTCAAAGTCCACACAAACTAATGTTGCTAAAGGAAATCTTTCTGCAAATACCTTTAACATATTTTCAGAACTATCTATTCCTACATAGTGCATTACATCTCTTTCTGTAAGTAAATCATATAAAACGCCTGTCCCACATCCTACATCTATTACCTTTTCATCTGGTTTTATATTCAATCGTTCAATTACTTCATCTGCTATCCTAATATTTTTCTCTGGTACATTCCACGCCTGCGCACTACTATCAAAAAACACTTTATCTTTTCTTCCCATTAATTAGTCTCCTCTTTAAATACGCTTTTATTTAAACTATTCTTTTATTTGCACTTTTCTATAAAGAAACCAACTATAACTTTAAATGAGCCATTATATAAATAGGTTTCTCTCAATCATTTCACATAGCTATAATATAATCAATCACTAAATTTTATAAATGTGAAATCTATATTTAAGCACATATAGCTCTCTCTTCTTTAAATCATCTATAAGCTACAGCATAGCTTATGATTATAAATAAGATATAAACGACATTTTTCTTGCTTTCTCAATGCTTTTATCTCATAATATACTATATTTTTATTCTAAAGGAGTATCTTATTATGGCCGGTTATAAAGGACATCTACGTGGTGGCATGGTGACTGCATTTATTTTAATTATATTTCTAACACCTAGCCTCTCAATTTCACGTACCCCATTAAATATTATTTTGCTTAGTATCAGTATTATATTAGGAAGCCTGCTTCCAGATATTGATCATCCTTATAGTCTATTAGGTCGCTATATTCCTTTTATTAGTAAACCTCTTTATAGATATTTTGGACATCGAAGTTTAACACATTCGTTATGCTTTATCTTTTGTCTTGTTCTTATAATCTCTTTATTTGGTTTCGAAATCTTTGCTCTTGGACTAGGTACTGGTATGCTTAGTCATGTTGCACTCGATTTATTCTGGCCAGGTAGTAGCGGCGTTGCCTTTCTCTACCCGTTCTATAAACGCCGCATTGACCTAATGCCAAACTTTCATCCCAAAAAGAAAAAGCGACGTAAAAAGAGACGTTAATGCTTTCTTTAAAAAAGTGTAAGCTGCTCAACTTTATAAGGTGTTTGATATAAATTTATAATATCTTGCATCTTATAAGCGAGCCCATACTTTGTACACTGCGTCGTAAATACTTTCCATAGTTTCCCTATTTCTATGCTTCTACATTCGTAGTTATTCCCAAAATGCGTAATGTACTTTTCTTTCACGCCAGGAAAATGCCTCTCTAATGCTTCAAAATAATATTCCCTTTGATTTTCTCTAAGTGTCATTCCAATGGCAGGATAAATAAACTTCGCACCATTAAAGGCTGCTTGTCTTACAATTTCACATATATTCTCTTCATTATCTTCAATAAAAGGTAATACTGGCATTAATAATAAGCCACATGTAATTCCGGCTTCAGATAATTCCTTAATCGCTGCAAATCTTTGCGACGTAGGTGCCACATGCGGTTCTATAATTTTACATAATTCATCATCACAAGTCGTTACCGTCATCTTCACAAGTACAGGGGCATTTCTTTGAATTTGTTTCAAAATATCTATATCCCGAGTAATAAGAGGACTTTTAGTAGCTATAGCTACACCGAATCCATATTGTGCAATTAATTCTAATCCTCCTCTGGTTAACCCATACTTTCTTTCCATAGGATTATATGGATCTGACATAGAGCCTGTCCCAACCACACCTGTTCTAATCTTACCCTTTAATTCCGCTCTTATAATCTGCAATGCATCCTTCTTAGCCCTAACTTCATCAAAGTTATCAATACCATAACAACTACTTCTACTATCACAATATATACAGCCATGATTACACCCTTTATATATATTCATCTTATAGTCAATGCCAAACCAATCATTTCCCTTACATCTTGTCACAATCGTCTTCGCTGGTATAAATTCCATCCTTCTCCTCCTTCTCTTTCTCTCATTTAACTTATCCTATCCTCCATCAAAAAGAGGATGCCAACTTACCTATAAGTTTACAGCATCCCCTTCCATATCTCCAGCCTATTTATCTTATCTCCTCTTCCCCACCATCTTTTTCACCATTTCCCCGTCACTTCATTATTTCACCTTTTACGCCCTACTATCTTCTTCCCCTTTCACTATTCGCACTTTTAAATTTTCTCGCTTTACTCTTTTCTGCCCTTCGTCTTCCCTCAATATATCACCACACTTGTTCCTTCCACATAGCATTGCCCCTCATAAACTAGCATCTGCTTCTCTATCCCTTCACCTTGTGTATCTTGAATTCCTACAAATTCTTTATACTCATATACACCATCTACCTCATTTTCCCACCACCATGAGGTAACAATATATCTATTCTCTAAATACGCCTCAAATCGAAGTCTTTTATGCATAGGAATCTCTAAAGTTTTATCTAAACCATAATGTCCCCTTACATATCTCTTTTCTTCCCCTCTAATATCCTCATAAATCTGTTCTAGGTCATATCGCAAAACACCATTTAACTGCTGGTGATTAATCTGACATACAATACGTTCTTCTAAACTTTCTATATCCACTGCATATACATTTTCTATCTGTGTCTCAAAGTCCTTTTCTCTATAATAAATATTCCCATTCTTTATACCTAAATAACGTATCCAACCATCAATCCATCGTTTTTTTATTTCTCTAAAAGGTATAATGTCCTCCCTTTGCTTTATTCCTTCTATTAATGTAGTTAATGGAAGCACATACAATCCTTCAGTTTCCCTAATCTGACTTGCATCGAAGTTTTTAGCCATAATACAATCGTAGATTTGCTCATACTCATAATCTTCCATATAAGATTCATTAAAGATTACCCACTCTTCTCCCTGTCTCTTGAAACATGGCAATCGCCTAATTAATCCATGACCTGCTGGTAGTCCTCCTACAAGTCTCAACATTGTTACTAAATAACTTGTTTGCTCCTCTATATCACATAAGTAATACATGTTCTCCGCTTTCTTATTTTCTCCTCCAACTAAGAAATACCTTTGATTAATGGCTATAATCTCTTCCCCTTGTATATCGCCTATCCAAATATTTTCTGCCTTAATAAACTTCCCCGTTGTCTTATCTAATACCTCTATCTCTACTTGCCCCTTATCTTGTAGTTTTGCAATAATAATCTTATTGCCATCCATATATACTTTTTGTGTATAAAATATATCTTCTCCTAGTTCATACCGCCACAGTAACTCCGATCTCTTATTTTCAGTTTCGTATCTTCTAACTTCATAAAAGTATCTTTTCCCCTCATTAACCTGTACTGAGAAAAATACACTTTCACTCTCGACTTTAATAAGCTCAATATCCGGATACCGTTCTCTGCTTTGAGTTAAATTAACTATTTTCATTTTCAATGCTCCTCTAGTCTCCACTTCTCTTTCTTCTATCATTACTATGCATCTTTACTTACTTTATGCTTTACTCTTCTTACTTTCCTACTCTATACAAAAAGAGGAGATGTCTCGAAATAAATTTTTCGTGACATCTCCTTTTCTATAATATAAGCCAAAAGAGTCCTCTTTTCTTTTTTATTCTTCACTTGTCCAAAATCTAACTAGTCTTTCTTTCACGTTTCTTAATGACTTCCTTTAACTTATCAGGATAGTTGGTAATAATCATATCTACACCTAACTTAATAAGCCGTTTCATTTCCATTTCATCATCTACAGTATACGCACTTATTGCCAAATCTGCTTTATTTGCCTGCGTCACCATCTCTTTAGTAATATTTTTATAGCTAGCATGTATGCCATTAGCTCCTACATAACTACAATAACGTTCTACTCTATATAATGGTTGCCCACATAATATTGCCGTTCGTGCGCTATTATCTATTTGTTTACACTTCACCAATGAATAATGATTAAAACTGGATAATACCACTTGTTCCATCATATCATAGCGATACAAGGTATCTATTATCTTTTCCTCTAATCCTTCATAGTGTGCTAAACTATTTTTAAGTTCCAGATTTAAAAACAAATTATTCTTCTTACTTAATGTCAGTAACTCCTCCAAACTTGGCACACCTAACCTCTTTAATTCCAAAAAGCTATGATTCTTAACCCATCCATTTCCTTCTACCACACGCCCTAATTGTTCATCATGAATCAATACCATTACGCCATCACTAGATAATTGTACATCCGTCTTAATCCCATCTGCTCCAAGCTGTATCGCCTTCTCAAAAGCTTCCATCGTATTCTCCCTTGCATATACACTCGCACCATGATGTGCAATGTTCAATACCATAATATATCCTCTCCCTTAGCTTCTCTCAATAATCTATCCTTAGTAAACGCCCCTCAATTTTTTCTCCTTTCTTCTAATCTCCCATTTCTTATATATCAACTTTAACACTTCACTATTAAATTAACATTATCTGCATATTAAAATTTCAGCAAATAACTTAAAAGCTTATAGTAAATAAATAAATAAATAATTCTAATAAATATTTCATAATATGTCATCCTTAAATCTCTGAATTCCATATATGCTCTATTTACTAGAAGTCCTCATTTCACTAACTAATAATTTGTATTTCTTCCAATATATCTTCTTCTTCTATTAATATAAACCTGTCCCTAATATATCCATTCATATATACTTATTTACCTACTCATGTTAGTCAATTACAAACCCCAATTCCGTAACCAACTCACGATCCTTCGCAATATTATTTCCACAAGTAGTTAATAAATCTCCTGTTATGGTCCCATTAATACCACCTCTAAAGGCTCTTTCCCCATAACCTTTTAGCTGACTGCGGCCACCAGCTAATCTAATAACTTTTGTAGGATTTACAAATCTAAAAATAGCTACTGCACGCAAAAATTCATCTTCTGTAATATACTGACATCCTTCTAAAGGTGTCCCTGCTATAGGGCTAAGTATATTAAGTGGAATAGAATCTACGTCTAATTCTCTTAATTCAAAAGCCATATCAATGCGGTCTTCCATCGTTTCACCTATTCCAAATATCCCACCTGAACAGACTTCAAGCCCTGCTTCTTTTGCCATTTTAATCGTTTCAATCTTTTCTTCATAGGTATGTGTACTGCAAATACTTGGGAAAAATCTTCTAGATGTCTCTAAGTTATTGTGATAACGTTTTACACCAGACTTTTTGAGTGTCTCTAAATCTTCTTTTCCTAACAAACCATGTGACGCACATAATCTTAAAGTTAAATCTTCATCTAAGCGTTCATAAATCTTACATACCTCTTCCACATCATCTTTAGTCATCCTCTTTCCAGAAGTAACAATCGAATATCTCCCTACACCTTCACATGCATGATGAATCGCATCCTCAAGCACTGTTTGTGTATCTAGAAGTTCATATTCCTCTATATTAGTTTTATAATGAGCTGATTGTGCACAATACTTGCAATCCTCACTGCATTTACCACTCTTTCCATTAATAATACTGCAAAAATCAAATTTATCTCCACAAAAATGTGCTCTGATCTCATCCGCTACTTCTAATAATTCCTGAAGCTCATTATCAAGTAACGCCATTGCCTCTTCCTTCGTAATGCTATAGCCAGACTTAATCTTGTCTGCAATCTCCGCCAATGATGCCATGTCTTTTCCTCCTACCATAACCTGTTTAAATATTTCCACACATTATTGTATAGGTTCCACTAATAATTGTAAACCTTTTTATACTCAATTGTTGTCATTATTAATATTTTAAGTTTACAATCAATTACTCGCATCTATCTTATTAACATTCTCAGTTTACAATCAATTACTCACATCTATCTTATTAACATTCTCAGTTTACAATCAATTACTCACATCTACCTTATTAACATTCTAAGTCTACAATCAATTACTCACATCTACCTTTTATCACCTTATTTTATCACATTATGGCGTCTCCTTATCCATACTTTCTGTTTATCTACATCAAATTTATACAGCATATCTCCACACCTATTTTTAGAATTCAATAAATTTTTTAACACAAAGTTATTGACAAATTCCTATTTTCCCTCTTATAATCCTAATTGAACAAAGGCGTTCTAAAAAACAGTTGAGCTGTTATTTTAGAACGCCTTTTTTATTACCCAAATTGTTATACCGATTAGAAGATATCTCTATTTTCTAATTTAAAAACGGTCATATACATACTAAATTTTTATAGGAGGCTTTCATTATGGATATAATCTTCGTACTTAACTCAATGTGGACACTTATAGCTGCAATTCTTGTTTTCATTATGCATGCCGGCTTCTCCCTCGTAGAAGTAGGCTTTACACAATCAAAAAATGCCGTAAACATTATTATGAAAAACTTTGTAACCATATGTATCGGTGTACTTTCTTTCTATATGGTCGGCTATGCTTTTATGTATGGTGGTGAACCCGGATCACTTATAGGTACAACTGGCTTTTTCCTCACAAATGTTCCAGATAGCGTATCTGGTATCTCATTTGAAGTATACTTCTTCTTCCAAGCAATCTTCTGTGCAACTTGCGCCACTATTGTTTCAGGTGCTATGGCAGAAAGAACTAAATTCTTTGCTTATATCATTTTCTGTATTGTTGCCACATGTTTCATCTATCCTTTCATCGGTCGCTGGGTTTGGGGCGGCGGTTTCTTAAGCAAATTAGGCTTCGTCGACTTTGCTGGTGGTACAGTTGTTCATGCCTTAGGAGGTGTAGCTGCCTTAATAGGTGCAAAAATGGTAGGCCCTAGAAACGGTAAATATCGAAATGGCATTGCCAAAGCTATCCCAGGTCACAATATCCCACTTGGTGCTCTAGGTGTACTCATCCTCTGGTTCGGTTGGTTCGGCTTTAATCCAGGTAGTACATTAGACATTACCTCTCCAGTAACAGCTCACGCTGCTATCACAACACTTCTTGGTGGTGCTGCCGGTACCATGGCAAGTTTAATCTTCAGCACAATTCGCTACAAAACTCCTGATGCAGGATTAACCCTTAATGGTGCACTTGCCGGACTTGTAGGGGTAACAGCTGGTGCTTCTGTTATTTCTTACTCTGGTGCGCTTTGCATTGGTCTAATCACTGGTACCATCATGATTCTCTCTGTAGAATTCCTAGATACAAAACTACATATCGATGATCCCGTAGGTGCGATCTCAGTTCACGGTGTTTGTGGTACCCTCGGCACTATCTTCATTGGATTCTTTTCTCAAGAAGGTGGCCTTTTCTACAACGGTGGCTTCAAACTTTTAGGTATCCAATGTTTCGGTGTAATCATCTGTATCCTCACCGCTACAATTCTTTATCTTATCACCTTCAAACTCATTGATAAAACAATAGGCCTTCGCGTAAATACCGAAGAAGAACGCTCCGGCCTAGACACAATGGAACACGGCATCTCTGCTTACACGCTTCACTAAACTCTTCTTTCAGATACTAATCTCTCTTTATATACTTAGATTTATTTATATTACCTCTCCCAAAATAAAGATAGAACGAACTATTTAGTACCCTACAGTTTGCTCTATCTTTGTTTATATTCTTATTTCTATCCTTGTTTCTATCCTTATTTATATTCTTGTTTCTATCTTTATTTCTACTTTTGTTTATATTCTTATTTCTATCCTTATTTCTACCTTTGTTTCTATTCTTATTTCTACCTTTGTTTCTATTCCTGTTTCTGTCTTTATTTCTGTCTTTATTTCTGTCTTTATTTCTACCCTTGTTTCTATTCTTGTTTCTATCCTTATTTCTGTCTTTATTTATATCCTTATTTCTACCCCTGTTTCTATTCTTATTTCTATTTTCTTCTCCTGCCATATATTCATTTATAACTATTAATTTCTATCTTTCACCCTAGTTAATTCATCATATTATAGAATATTTTTATGATTTCGTTTATACTATATTAGACCTCTATTTATATTGGAGGATTTTTTTATGATTAATTTTTACTTGGAAGGAGTCCTTAACTTGGAAAACAAAAGTTTTTTAACAAGCACATGGTTTGTTGCCCTAGGCGCCTCTCTATGCTGCTTACTTTGGGGTAGTGCCTACCCATGTATAAAAATAGGCTATGAGCTCTTCAATATTGAAGCAAATGATCTCTCTGGAAAATTCCTCTTTGCAGGTTTTCGTTTCACCCTCGCCGGTCTCTTAGTTCTTCTAATTGCCCTTCTCACCAAAAAAAATCTCACTTCCTTCTCCCGCAAAACTTGGGGACAGGTCTTTATTTTTGGTGTTACACAAACAACACTACAATACATATTCTTCTATTTAGGCCTAGCCTACTCATCTGGTGTTCGTAGTTCTATCTTAAATGGAACAGGTGCCTTCTTTAGCATCTTAATCGCTCACTTCATTTACAAAAATGAAAAGCTCGGTTTCTCAAAAGCACTAGGATGTATTATTGGTTTCCTAGGTATCGTTCTTATTAACCTTGATGATAGCGGTACCCTATTTTCAGCTTTCAGCCTAAAAGGGGACGGTTCTGTAATATTGGCGGCATTTATTCTTTCAGCTGCTTCTATCTATGGCAAAAGAATTACACAACACCAAGACACATTTGTCGTAACAGGCTATCAACTTACTATAGGTGGATTTATCTTAGTTCTTCTAGGTATTCTACTAGGTGGTTCAATAGGTCCATTTACGCTCACCTCTCTAGGTCTATTACTCTACATGGCAGCACTTTCTGCCGTAGCCTTCTCACTCTGGGCTGTCCTACTAAAATACAATAGTGTTGGAAAGGTTGCTATCTACAATTGTCTAACTCCTATCTTTGGAGCCTTTTTATCAGCTATATTCCTAGGAGAAACCATATTTGAGTTCAAAAATATTATTGCTCTCATTTTAGTTTGTTTAGGTATCTTCATTGTAAACCGCACCTTTACACCTCATAAATCATCTGCTTCTAAACAAGCCACTCCTTTATAGAGATAGTTATCTCTATAAAGGGGTAACTACCTCTATAACGAGATAATTTTCCCTATAACAGCGCAACTACCTCTATAACTACCTTTATAACGAAGTTACTCTCTCTATAACAGGGTAACTACCTCTATAACGAGATAATTTTCCCTATATCAGCGCAACTACCTCTATAACTACCTTTATAACGGAGTAACTCTCTCTCTAACAAGGTATCTATTACCACATACAAGAGAATAATACAATTAGAAATGGAGCTCATCTACTCTGTAAGAAAATGACTCGTATTATATTCTCAAGATACAGGAAACTTAAAGAGCAAACTTTCCTAATAAAAAAATGTGCTACTACAAAATCAATTATAACTTTGTAGTAGCACATTTTTTTATTAGGATGTATAAATATTATCTCCATAATAATCTTCTCACTAATCAGATATACACTAAACCTACTCTATTTCTCATACCTCATATTACAGTATTTTTATATGTACATCTACATATTTTTACTCATCCTATTTTTCTCATCAATTACAGCCACTTGATATTCATCTTCATATATAATCTTTCCTATATAATTGGTATAGACCACATCATATTCATACTCATACTTATCTAATAAGTACATTAATGGTGTAATTCGTTCTAACATCTTCTCTGCTCCATCAACCTTAAAATAGCAAATGGCTTTCTGTGGATTTCCTTCTTTATAAAATGGTGGTTCAGGCAACAAACTTGTAAACCACTTTTCAAGCTTTAAAAATAACTCTTGGTCCTCCTCAGATAACTTTCCCTCATTATGAATCTTCCAACAGGCTCCTATCACGCCTATTGGTTTCCCTGTACTTCCTTTATCTCTTACTTGAATACGTACATAATTTTGTTTAATCATCTCATTCACCTAAATCTCAACATCTATCGCGAAGTAAACCTTACTTAATACTATTAAAATCTAATACTACAAAAAAACTTTACCCTAATTTAACACTCCATACTATAATATACATTCACTTAGTAACTTATTAATCTTCCTAATATCATATCCACCAGATATTTCAAAGTGTATCTTTCCCACACTACTAACCCAAATATTAAGTTCACTTTCTAAATCAAATGTTCCACAACTCTCAATAGAAAACGTTTGTATTTTACTATATGGAATAGTTGTATAATCGACTTTTCTCCCCGACACACCCTGTACATTAATAGCTATAATCCTTTTAGATGTAAAAATCACCTTATCCCTTACTGTTCTAAAAGCCTCTTCAACCTTTTCTCCCGTCACTAATAAATCCTTCACTGCTTCCATTGCCTTATTCAAATCCATGACATTCAGCTTAATATACTCTGGGTTAATAAAATCAATCATTAAATATGCCTCCTTTTACTCTGTACTTTTAATATTTCCTTCTACTCACATTGTATGCAAAAAAGACTTATTTAAATTACAATCCCTCCCAAAACCAATGTCCTAATTAATATGACAATAAATTTATATACACAAAAAAACCTCATAACTAAGATCTACTTAATTACAAGGTTTTTCGATAATGCCCAGAGCCGGAATCGAACCAGCGACACGAGGATTTTCAGTCCTCTGCTCT
>NZ_CEVXFV010000015.1:0-88096 GCF_982396655.1 Cellulosilyticum sp.
GCATGTTTAAAAGGAGTGCTATTCATTTTTAAACAGTAGTTTCGCAATTACCTATAAAAATATTATTTATATATATGCAATAATTTATATAGTTATGTCCTAATTTTTTACATTTAAGATCTCTTATAAAGTTCGCCAATTGATACGTTCTGTGGAAACATCCATGTAAACCTCATCTATATCCCTAACATCCACTTGCTTGATTTATCAACATTTACAATTCTTCTATCAAAATTATTAGAGGTCATCATTTACTTATGATACGGTTCATTATTATTAATTCTAAACCCTCTATACACTTGTTCTAATAACATTACCCTAAACAATTGATGTGGAAATGTCATTTTAGAAAAACATAATTTATAATTTGCTCTGGCTTTGACTGCATCTGATAAACCTAGTGAGCCACCGATTACGAAGACGATATGGCTATTACCACGTACACCGCAGTCTGCCATGAAGGCTGCCAGCTCTTCTGATGAAATCATTTTGCCACCTAAATCTAGGGCTACTACATAGGCGCTGTCGCTAATTTTTGAAAGTATTTTTTCGCCTTCTTTATCTTTAATCATAAGTTCTTCTTTTTCTGAGGCATTATCAGGCGTTTTTTCATCTGCTAACTCAATGATATTGAGTTTACAGTATCGGCTTAAGCGTTTGCTATATTCATCAATGGCTTGTACTAAATATTTTTCTTTTAACTTACCTACACATACTAATTCTATTTTCATGTTGTACTCCTATTTATGTTTTATATTGTATGACTTTATTATTAGCTTCTATTATCCTCTAAATCTCTATTCATTTAGAGATTCGACTAAGCTTAATTTCCTATTAAAACTTTATTATATCAAATTTTATATCTAAAAAGTGACCTATATCTCATTTTGCACTATTTTCTATCTGTACCCTTTAATGATATCTTCAATCTATTCTATATATCCATTGCCCCTCATACCCTAAACGGAAGAAGGCGCTCTATCCTAAAACGGATATAGCGCCATACTATTTTTTATTTCATTTTTAAATTAATTTTGCTTCTACGTAATCGGCTATTTCTTTATGGTCTTTTAACAATCGTCCACCGATAATATAATAACCATCACACTGAGTAATACGTAAAATTTCCCCTTTAAGTTGTGTACTATGAGCGCCTTCAAAATCATCTATAGAGAGCGCTATCAGGTGTCCATTTTTCCCGTCAATTTCTTTATCCTTACTCATAAAGCAGAAGCCATTAGCAGAAATATTCTTCATCTGTCCTTTGATCACATGATTGTCCTCTAAAAGCTTAACATTACAAGTATTTTGGATTGTTAAGCGCGGATATTTTCTTCTATTAGATGTCTTAGGATTTCCACTTACTTTTAAATAATGATAGCTCGTACCATTTTCTTTTTTTAGCGACATCTGAACATTTTCCCATATGTAAACAATATTTTTATAAGTAACTACTATTCTTATATCACATTGTTTATTTTTAAATGCTATAATTTTGCCGTTATCTTTAAGTGGTTCAATTAAAATACCTTCCTCTGTAACCTCTTGAATCGTTGTATTATAATATTCACTTACAGCAGTAGCTCTATCTTTAATATATATTTCTAAATCTAACCCCTGCTGTAAATCTGTAAGTTTCATAAAGCCTTCATCCCCAAGGTCTGCCACTAATTCAGCCACTATGATTTCATTATTTTTTACATTCTCAGATGTTTGCTCATATTTGCTTGCCATCTCTTTAGCCGCATATTCAGCATCTTCTACTTTAACTTTAATCTGCTCCATAACATCTGTAATATCTTTCATATTTGCTACCATATGTGCATTTGAAGCTTCAACTTCATTAATTGCCTGATTAATAATACCAATATTTTCACCTAAACGGTCAGTATCTTCAGCTATTCCCTGTACACTCATATTCACATGATTTACTTTAGTTAAAGACTCATTGATATTCTCCGTAATATCATTAACAGATTCTATAACTTTCCCTGAAGTTTGCTCTAAACTTTGTAGTGCATCATAAATGCTGTCTGAAGAATCCTTTGTAATATTACTTAGCTTTCTAATTTCTTCGGCAACAACTGCAAATCCTTTGCCAGCTTCCCCTGCTCTTGCTGCTTCTATAGAAGCATTTAAAGCCAGTAAATTAGTTTGTGTCGTAATACTATCAATCGTTCCCACTTCATCCTTAACTTGTGAAAAAACGTGATTAAATTCATTAATCGCTTTTTCCACCTGACTAGATAAGTCAGACATAGTATGCGTTAATTGAACAACCTCTTGTAACTCATTTTTGCTTAACTTAGTATGCTCTGTAGATTCATCAATAAGCTGAACCATTACTGTAATAAGCTTAGCAACATTTTGAACTTGCGTATTAATTGTCGTTGTCATATCTTGTGAAGATCTTGTCTTATCATAAAGCACTTCATTATTATCAAGTAAATCTGACATATTCCTTACTACTTGATTAGCATCTTGCAGATTATCATCGGATAAATCTCTTACAACTGTCATACCATCTACAATTCTATTACTAGCTATTTTAACCTTATTTACCATACTAACAACTGTATCTAAATTGGCTTTGATATTTCCCATCATCGTATCATCTACAGTAATTAAGTGATCTATAGATGTACTATAGCCTATGAAACACAATATAATACAAGCTAATTGTATTTGATAAGCCGTCATATCTGATGCCATATAATTGCCTATTATAAGGTTTTTAACAATGGAAAGAATCGTTAGTATGGTTGCCCCTATCCCAACACGTATAATGTAATGCTTATCTTTAAATAAAACAAGCATACTCGTAAGTGGCAAGATATAAACGAAAACTTCTGTTGAATTACTTGTAAATAATGCAAATGCATAGGATGTCCCATACCCTAAAGCAATTGCACGTTTAAAGTGTTTTGTACCTGTTCCATCTACTTTCAAAACAATCATTCCTGCTATATATGGCAGCCACACAAATAGCAAAAGTATAATATAGTACTGTAAGCTTTTTCCTCCAGCCATCACCTGTACTAGATAAGCAATTGTCAAAAGCACACATAATATGCACCATATAAATGCTGCCTTCTTGTTAGCACTTCTATCGAAATGCTCCTGCGTATAATTCATTTTAATACCCCTCTCTCTAGGAATTTTTTAATAAAATTTGAAATCTAATTTTCCCCTAGATTATTTCTTCAAAATTATACCATTAAATTTCTCTCTTTTTCTATCACTTTTGACAATAATTACAAATTAATAAAAGAGTGACGCAAAACTAATTTTTATAGTTTCACCTCACTCTTCTATATAGATTTCACATTTATAAAATTTAGTTATTCATAGTTTTTAGCCCTGTAAAATCATTGAGAGAAATCAATTTACTTACATGTATATTTCAAGTTTTTAGTTGTTCTCTCTATACTTAAATTAATATTTAACTTTACCTAGAAGCATCAGGCATAAACCTAATGCAATCACCACATAAAGCATACAATTTCCTATATTTATACTTTCTTTCATAATCAGTTAATTTCATGCACACCATACCCTGCAATTTATTTTTGGCAAGTCCACCTATAGCTAACGTCAACAATAAGCCTAGTATAGTAACATATAGTACATAGATACCTGGAATATTCCCCATGATTCCTAGACAAGCAATTATAGCTGCTCCCATACTCAATACGGCACTTCCTATACTTCTATAAAGGAAGTACCCACTTAATTTCAAAGGACTTACCGCATAAAAGGCCAACATATGCTCATCTTTATCATCTAAAATCCTTAGTGACATCACCACCCCAGGCATACTGCTTCCCATTGTAATCATCACATATTGTAAAAGCTTCATGTAAAGATTAATATACGTTCCTATACCTTCTCCAAATACAATAGGTAGACCTCTCACAATGCCTTTATAAACACCTATCAATATAAACGGCAGAAGCAATGTTACAATCATCATAGGGTCTTTCTTCATATATTTCAAATCATTTTTAAGCAGCACCTTAATCATTTTACTTCCCCCTATCTTACAAAAATATATTCGCGTACTCTATTTTTTGCCAGATAATACATAACTACTGCCCATATCACTAAACTTGCAAAATCTATTAACATACTTATGCCAACTGTTTTCATATGCATCAAATGAAGTAACGCATATGTAGGAATTATACTTAACCAATTCCCAAAATCTCCTAAATAAAAGGCAACTAATGGCACGCCCAATGGTATACAAATTGCTGCACTCCATATTAAAAACTGATTAATATCCTTCACACCACTTCCTACAATGATACCCATTAAAGTAAATATGCCTGCACTCAATAATATTCCTAGTATCTGATGTAGACTAATATTCACCTTACCTGCCCATAAAAGGCATACTGAAGTACACAAACTTATCACCAATAATGAGCACACCTTCCCCCATATATAACCCGCTTCTCCTAATGGACTTACTCCTATCCCCTTTGGTATACCTTGATTTTTTTCTAATAAAAGCAAGGCCCCCACAAACATCAGGCCTACAAAAGTTGGATCAGTTACAACTAACATAATACTTACTGCTTCCTTATAGTCCTCAGGTACATACCCCAAGGCGAAGACATATAAAAAGGCAATTAAAATATATACAGCATAAAGCCCATTCTTCCATTGCAACCGCATCTCATGCAAAATCCATTTTAAAATTTTCATATTCATTCCCCACAATCATTAAGCACTCTCTTAAACGAGTATTTTACCTGTTACCTGCGTAAAAATTTCACCCAAAGATGGTTTCACTGTATCAATGCTGATACACTTTGCTAGGCTTGCTATAAATTCCTTATTCTGATTAAGTGCCTTCATATTAAACACCTTCTCTTCCTTTGCCATCGTTACCTTCACCTTATATTCCCCATACTTCATCTTTAAAGCCTCTGGTTCACCTATTTCTTTAATCTGCCCAGCTACAACGAAGGCTACCCTATCACAAATCTCCTCTGCAAAACTCATATTATGTGTTGTTAAAACAACTGTCTTTCCCTTTGACTTATACTCTAAAATCTTGTCTTGAATCACCTTCGTATTATTAGGATCAAGGCCAGACGTCGGTTCATCTAAAAACAGTACTTCCGGTTGCCCCACTAAAGCTCTGCAAAAGTTCAATCTCATCTTCATTCCCTTTGAAATCTCATTGACTTTCTTCTGGCGATGTTCATATAAACCAACCTCTTCAAGTAAAACTTTAATATCTGCAGGATTTTCATACAGTCCCGCAAAAGTTTTTAGATTTTCTTCTAATGTCAACTGCTCATATAAATTAGGTAATTCAAAGCCAACACCAATTTTGTTATAAAAATTTGCTCTAATTTTATTTGTCTCATATCCCATGACTTTACTGCTTCCACTATAGCCTTTCAGTAATCCTAACAAAACTTTCTGCAATGTACTCTTCCCAGCTCCAGATGGTCCAAGAAAGCCAAAGACCTCTCCTTTAAAAATTTCAATATCTATGCCTTTTAAAACTTCTTCTTTCCCCTTCTTATATGCAAAATGTAAATCATTGACCTTAATAATAGATGTCATTGTTTTCACACCCTCCATCTCCCTATTTTTCTTTAAAGCTTAACCTACTTAATTTTTTATTTCTTCTTTATCTCCTTGTTACCTTTGCATCTTCTTACTACCTTGTGATTTTCTTACTACTGCTTACTTGCTACAATTCCCAATATAATTACTTCAATATACTTAATAAGTGCCTTCTTCCCCTCTTCCAAATTGGCCTTATTTTTACCTATAAATAAAAGTGCTGTAATAAATGAATGACTAATCGTTTCTCCCAGTAGTTCCTTTCCTTCTCCTAAATGCTGTTTCATATGCTGATTGGCAATCTCATAAAATTGCTTGCTATACGCCTCATACTTTGTATCTTTACAGCCTTCCATTAAAATTACAAAAGGCTTACTTAGCAGCACATCAAATCCAAAAACTTCTGGTGCTAATTTTTCTAGCCTGCTGAGCATTTCCATCTCTGGCATTTCTTCTATGATTTCCATCTTTTCATGATTTGCCATCATCTCTTCTATAGCCTTCGGCACATGCCCCACTACTTCATCTAAGATTGCCTCTTTGCTCTCAAAGTAGTTATACATATTCCCCAATGTCGTATGTGCCTTCTTAGCAATAGTTCGCATAGATGCACCTTTAAAGCCCTTATTTAAAAACTCTAGTTCTGCTACAGTTATAATTTTTTCTCTTACTTCATCCTTTTGTATTTGCATAAAAATATCACCTGTTCTTTTTTCTTCATTATAGAAACAGGTGATATGAATGTAAATATTTTCAGATAATTAAAAATCAAAACTTAACAAATGTTCTTTTTTGCGCCTAGCTATTTTTATGCCTTCTACTATGTTCTTCTAAGAAAGTAAGATTCTATCGTTATCGAGTTCCTTATGACTTTCCTTTTTAAATAAGTTAAGTAAGTCTTGAACCCCAAGTTTATCTCTTTCTTCTCCTTTAATATCCAAAATAATTCTACCGCTATCCATCATCATGGTGCGATTACCTAAATCTAAGGCTGACTGGATATTATGTGTAATCATCATTGTTGTAATTTGTTTTTCAGCTACAATCTCTTTTGTAATACGTAGAACCTTATCTGCTGTAGCTGGGTCTAGTGCCGCTGTATGTTCATCTAAAAGTAAAACTTTAGGTACGACAATCGTACTCATAAGTAATGTAACAGCCTGCCTTTGCCCCCCTGAAAGTAACCCCATTTTCGTCTTCATACGGTCTTCTAACCCTAAATCTAACTGCGCTAAACGTTCTCTAAAAAGCTCTTTATCCGCCTTTTTGATACCTAAGCTAAAGTTTTTGTTTTTTCCTCTTGAATAAGATAAGGCTAAATTTTCTTCTATCGTCATAGAAGGTGCCGTCCCCTTAAGTGGGTCTTGAAAAAGTCTTCCTACATATCTAGCACGCTTATGCTCAGGCATGAAAGTAATATTTTGCCCATCTAATATAATGCTTCCTTTATCAGATAAGAAATAGCCACTAATTAGATTAAATAAAGTTGATTTACCTGCCCCATTAGAACCAATAATGGTCACAAAATCGCCTTTATCTAAAGTAAAATTAATATCATCCATAGCTAGCTTTTCATTAACTGTACCTGCATTAAATGTTTTCTTTAAATGACTAATTTTTAGCATATTTCTTCTCCCTCCTTCATTCTTGCATGTTGATTTAATTTATGACCAACCCCTGACTTCATGACAGGATATGAAATAGCTATGGCTACAATAATAGCTGAAACGAGTTTCATACTTGTTGCAGAAATATTTAAGTATAAGGCAGTTGAAATAATTAAACGGTAAATAATAGAGCCCAATATTACTGCAAAAATATTAGATTTAATGCCACGTTGTCTCACAAAAATATCTACGATTACTTCTCCAATAATAAGCGATGCAATCCCTATAACAACCATCCCGGTTCCCATACCAGCATCAACGAAAGCTTGTTTCTGTGCTACAAGTGCTCCAGATACAGCAACTAATGCATTGGCTAAAGCTAACCCTACTATTTTCATTAAATCTACATTAATAGAAGAAGAACGTACCATATCCTCATTATCTCCTGTAGCACGTATTGCAAGTCCCACATTTGTATGTAAAAACAGGGCCAATAAAATAGCAATGATTACTACCACTATGCCACCAACAATAAATCCTGCATATCTTGAATTAATTACTGCATTTACTTTTGTAAATATAGTTTCCTGACCTAATAGCGATAAGTTTGACTTATCACCCATTACCATAATATTAATCGAATATAACCCTGTCATAGTCAGAATCCCAGCTAAAATAGGCTGAATTCTAAGCTTAGTTTGCAATATAGCTGTTACCATCCCCGCAAGTATTCCTGCTCCTGCTGCACCTAAAAGCCCTAGTTCTGGGCTTCCTTTCATTGTAATCACTACAGATACAGCTGCACCTAAAGTAAAACTTCCATCTACCGTTAAATCTGGAATATCCAATATACGATAAGAAATAAATAACCCCAAAGTCAATAACGTATACAAAAGTCCCAATTCCACAGCTGACATCACAATTGTTGCATTCATCTCGTCCTCTCCTTTTCTCGTCTTTTATTTTGCCTCTCATTATAAAGAAACACACTATAATTTATAGATGTAAACTCTATATAGATTTCACATTACTAAAACTATGAATAACTAAACTTTATGAATGTAAAATCTATAACAACATAAAAGATGGATTAATCTTTATTTAAAGTTTAATCCATCTCAACACAAACATCAATTCTTTATACTTTAATATATTAAAAATATTTAATCTTTTGCTTCACTCTTTAATTACTTATTTTTCACTATTAGTTTTTTATTTAACTATCGTTGCGCCCTCTGCACTTTCAGTTGCGCCAATTGCCTTAGCAGTTGTTTCATTAATTACTTTACGGAAATTATCTAATGTAGCTACTGGTATTTCACTTATCTGTTTACCATTTAAAACGTCTGCTACCATCTGTCCTGTCTTTGTTCCAAGGTCTTCATAATTAATTCCTACTGTTGCATAGCCGCCATCTTCTACCATTGAATCAGCACCTACATAAACTGGGATACCAGCCTTTTTCCCTACCTCAGCTAATACTGGCATAGCTGAAGCAATACCATTATCAATCGGTACATAAATCGCATCTACTTTACCAGCTAGAATCTCTGCGGCTTGTTGTAATTCATTAGTTGCTGTAATCGTGCTTTCTTGATAGTCAAAATCATACTTTCCTGCCATCTCTTTTGCTTCATTTACTACTGACTGAGAATTGACTTCACTTGCTGTATATAAGAATCCAAATGTCTTAACATCTGGTGTAAGTTCTTTGCAAAGTTCAAACATTTGATCTACTGGAATCGCATCTGACGTACCTGTGATATTACCAGATGGGCTTTCTAAGTTATCTACAAGTTTGGCACCAACAGGATCTGTAACCGCTGAGAAAATTACTGGAATATCTGATGTAGCTGCTGCCATAGATTGTGCTGCTGGTGTAGCAATAGCAATAATCACATCCGCCTTATCCCCTACAAACTTACTTGCTATAGAATTTAAGTTAGACTGGTCAGCTTGTGCATTTTGATAATCAATAATAATATTTTCTCCATCTACAAAGCCTTGTTCTTCTAATGTTTTAATTGTACTTTCTCTAATTGTATCTAAACTTGGATGCTCTACATATTGGACAATTGCAACCTTCTTAGCACCTTCTACTGCTGCGCTACTTGCTGGACTACTTTCTTGTCCAGTTGTGTTACTACCACAACCAACACCCAAACTCATCATCATACTTGCTAATACTAACATTGCCATTTTCTTTCTCATGTTAAATCCTCCTCTAATATGTTCTTATTCATATTTGATATTTTCATCTCGCATGCACTTCACATGCTTCCTGGCATTATCTATGCCACTTACTTGATGTCTTGATTTAACATTCTATATGATACTGCTTCTTATTCCTTAGTTTTTAGAAATAAAAAAGCACCTATCCTTGTATGCCAAGGACAGATGCGTATGCTCTGCGGTACCACCTTGATTAGCACAAAATATGTGCTCACCTCTTATAGAATGCCATCACATTCCTGACCTATGATAACGCTGGTCTTGCGGTAAAGGATACTAAAGTTTAATCAGATAAGGTCTTAACCCCTCCTGATTTCATTCTTTTTCACCCAACCCTCAGAGGTCCATTTATCTAATCCGCTCTCTGCTAGGCTTCCACCACCCCTAGCTCTCTGCAAGTGCGCTACTAGTTTTATCTCCTCATCAACGGTTTATTCATGTGTTGTTGTTAGTATACTCCCCTTAACTCAATTTGTCAAAACAATTTTATAAAATTTTAACTCTTTTTCTTTATCTATTTCCACTAATCCTTACTGCCTGCTTTTCTTCAAAACCTTCTCTTTTCTAGCCTTCTCTTTTCTAGCATTTTCTTCTTCATTATCCTTCTAGCTTTTCACCATTTCCCAAGCTTCTCTCTTCTCCAAAAACCAATGTGATATGTGCCTCACTCATTTGCCTACTTAATAAACTAGCCACTGGAACAGCTACACAAGAAACAATCATAGCCAAACTTGAAATAACGGGTGAAGTTACACCTGTTGGTAAAAGTCCCATATTGCCAAGAATCGTTCCAACTACTACGGTTAATCCCCCACCAATGAAGCCTACCCAAGCCCCCACTTTGGTTGTTTTCTTCCAGTATAGTCCAAATAAATATGGCCCCAAGAACATACCAGAAATTACACCCCAAGATAGTGACATCAAATTTACAATTGTACTAGATTGGAAAATTGCCATGATATAAGATAGCGCCACAAATAATACACAGAAGATACGCATTGTACGCATCGTTGCTTTATCTGAGCTATTTGGTGCCACAAATCCTTTAATAAAGTCAATTGAAATCGTTGAACTTGATACTAATACAAGTGATGCTAAAGTAGACATTGAAGCTGATAAAATAAGTACAATAATAATCCCCATAAGCGCTGCTGGTAGTGCACTTTCTAACATCAACGGAATAATCATATCTGATGTCCCTGCATTAGGTGCTGCAAGTGTTGCCCCTGGCATAACAGCCACCTTTTGCACGACTCCTGCTGCATCCGTTGTTTCTTGTAAGAAGAATAAACGTCCTAATGAACCTGTAAAATATGCTGATACACCAATAATTAATGCAAAAACTGTTGAGATAATCGTTCCTTTCTTAATAGCTGCCTCATCTTTAATCGCATAGTATTTATGAATCATTTGAGGAAGCCCCCATACACCAAAACTTGTCATCAAAATAAGCCCTAATAAAGGTAAAAATCTACTGCTATCTGAAACTGGACTTGTGAGCGCTGGATCAAGTTCATGTAAAGCTTGAAGTCCCGCACTTAAACCACCTACACTCGGATGATTAACCACATAAAATACCATGAGCACGCAACCTACAATCATAATGATTCCTTGAATTAAATCATTAATGGCTGTAGCCACATAGCCTCCAAGTATTAAATAGACAGCTGTTAAAAGTGCCATAAAGAAAATTGCTGCATTAAAACTAATGTTAAATGAGCTTTGTAAAATATACCCTAATCCTTTGTAAACAGAGGCTGTATATGGTACTAAAAAGATAAACATAATCAGTGCTGCCACAAGTTTCATATTTTTACTCTGATATCTCTTTTCAAAGAACTCTGGCATCGTCTTAGCATCTAACTTATGCGTCATCATACGCGTACGTTTTGCAAGTACTTTCCACGCCAGCCAGCATCCAAATATAGCATTCCCGATGCCAATCCACGTAATAGGCACTCCAAATTGCCAGCCTTGTGCCCCCGCGTATCCGATGAAAATAACTGCTGAGAAGTATGAAGTACCATAAGCAAATGCGCTTACCCATCCTCCCATATTCCTTCCTCCTAGGAAGAAATCATTGGTGCTTTTAACCCTCGTTTTACTATAAATCCCTACACCTATCATAATTGCAATGAACAACACCAAACATAATTCTTTCATTTCCCCATCTCCTTTTTTTGTTTTAGGTCGTCCAGGAATAAATAAAGCTCCCATCCCTTGAACGACAATTTTCAAAGGACGAGAGCTATTATACGCATTATGTAATACTATAAGATATTTGCCCTGTACTCTTCCTCTTCATCACTTTAAAGTGCGTTAGTGTTTTGTTATATTTATTTTATGTTTCCACGCATCGATTGTCAATTGTTTTATTTCTGAATATTTAACATTTTTCATTCAATTAAGTGGCAGAATGCAAAAAATAGTGAAAGGCAAAAGTGTACTTTTACCTTTCACTATTCACGCTTCATTATTTTTATAGTCCTGTAATACTAAAATCCACCTTATTTCTAGGAATCTCTAAGAAATCCGTATACTTAAGGACACTCTTCCAAGTACTCTTATCCTCATAATTAAACTCAAAATATTTAGGCCCTGCAAATATGGCAATGACGTTCTTGTTCTTCCAAAAATGCATATAACGATTTTCTTTTAAAGACCGACTTAATTCATCAATTTGCTCCCTATTTACACTAACATCTAGTACATGCCATGTCATTTTGTCTCTCACGCTCTGAATCACACGTACATTATTAATATCAATCTCTTTCAGTAACTCCTCATTGTTTAAGTCTTCTGCAACGATAATACCCCTGTACTCTTTCATTGCATTTCCCCCTGCCATATAAATTTATTTGTTACTAATTTAATATATTTATATGTTGTTAAGGTTACATTTATATTATATTAGGGTTAAATTACCAATCTATTTTTTACTTAAACTATACACTTAACGTGTCTTCATAATGATAGCTAGCCTTCTTGTACTCTGCTATTACTCTTTCATATAATTCTTCTGCTGATTTACCAAAGGCTTTTGAACTAAATTTCTGCGCACCCTGAGCTGCATTGACACCTAATCTATCACATAAGCGCTCATCTTGAAGCAGCAAACGTAAGTATTCTAAACACTCCGCCTTAGATTTATATGAAAAGCCATTTTTACCATCTTCCAATACACCCTTTAAACAATCATCCTCTCGGCATAAAAGTGGCAATCCACTAATTAATGCTTCAATATACGTAAGTCCCTGTGTTTCACTTACTGAAGCACTCACAAAAATATCACCTAACTTGTAATATTTATCAACTTCCTCAAGGGGTACCATTCCTGTAAAAATAACATTCTCTGCAATCTGTAATCTTTGTGCTTCTTCTTCTAAAGCTTCTCTATGTGGTCCATCCCCTACTATTAATAATTTCACATCATGATGTTTCTTTAGAACTTCCACCATATTAGAAAGTATTTCATCTATATTTTTTTCACTGCCAAGCCTTCCTACTGTTATTAGAACCTTATCCGTCTCATTAATACCTAAGGCCTTTCTACGTACTGTACGTTCCTCATAAGACATATGTTTTTGAAATTTATCAAGCTTTAGACCTGTTGGAATAACTTCAATAGGTGTTTGCACGCCATAATGTTCTAAAGTATTTTTAGTTTTTACAGTAGGTGCAATGACAGCTGCTACACTCTTTATAATCTCTTTTGAAAAAAGTATTACTGCCTTATGACCGACAGCTTCACTTTTTATAAAGTAATTCGTATAATGCTCATACATTGTATGATAAGTATGCACCATCGGGATATTTAACTTCCTAGCAATACGTTTCGCAATAAAAAATGTACAGAACTCTGTCTGCGTATGAATAATATCTGGCTTCCAATCCATAATCTCTTTAATGTAGCGATTACGATATACAACTGTCGCTCTTGCATTAGGATAAAATCTTACCCCAAATGAATGAATATAATACACATTACCTACTCTTCTAGAATGATGATCACTAGCTAGTGCTAGAATCCTTACATCATGCCCTAGGTTTGTGAGTTCCTCATATAAGTTCAGCGTTGAAGTCACAACCCCATTTACCATAGGGGAAAATGCGTCCGTCGATATTAAAATTTTCATTTTTCTCCTCCTATCCACATCACTACTCCAGTATTGCTATTTTCGTAATATAAGAGATAAGATGAATGTAGCCTATCTTTTTGTCTTCTTATTTATTTTTATTGATACCCACTATTAAAATATAACCAAAAAAGTAAAAAAACAATACATATCTTTCAAATAATTAAGAAAGTGGTGGGTGAAGCCCTTTAGGGGTAGAGGTGTGGATAAGTAGCATATATATTTTTCCTGCTCCCTCCCTGCGGTCGAAGTCGCGATAAAAATATATATGCTACTTATCCACACCCGCCTAGTGCTTGGCTTGGCTTCACCTAGGATTGCCACTTCCTTTCCTAGTCTACAGATTCTTTCAATGGATATCGCTTTTTCATATGTATTTTTCCTGCTCCCTCCCTGCGGTCGAAGTCGCGATAAAAATATATATGCTACTTATCCACACCCGCCTAGTGCTTGGCTTGGCTTCACCTAGGATTGCCACTTCCTTTCCTAGTCTACAGATTCTTTCAATAGATATCGCTTTTTCATATGTATTTTTCCTGCTCGCTCTTTCTTATTCTTCAGATTTGTGAAGTACTGGCTGTATAGAAGTAAAATCCTAGAATATAGTCCTCCTTTTAAGGCTGTTTATATTCTAGGATTTCTATATTTTGATTGTGTTATGCTTAGGTTAATATTTCTTATTTTTAGATAGTCGATAAGATTACTTGACCCTTGCCTTGAATTTTGTAGTTGCCTGAGCCTGCTGGGATGAAAATGCTATCCCCCTTTTTAGCTTCAAGAGATTCTGTATCTGAATAGACTCTAAGCTTTCCTTCTGTTATCAAAAGAGAATGGAAAGAGTTTTCGTCACAATACATTGCAATTTCCTTTGTAATATCTAAACGCTCTACAATAAAATATTTACATTTTGCAAGTACACCTCTTGAATAGCCATCTTCCTCTTCTAATGTGTACTCCCCTTTTGCCTTATGTGCTTTTTCTAAATTTGTAACTTGTACAGCCTTATCAATATGTAATTGTCTAGGTTTGCCATCTGCACCTTTTCTGCCATAATCATATACACGATAAGTTACATTTGAACTTTGTTGTACCTCTTCAATAAGAATTCCCTTGCCAATAGCGTGCATTGTACCTGGTTGAATAAAGAATACATCGCCTTTTTTAACATCTACATAATTAAGTGACTCTGTAAGCGTATTATTTTTAATACGTTCTTCAAATTCTTCACGTGTCATATCCTTTTTAAAACCATAAACAAGTTGTGCCCCTTCTTCAGCTTCTAGGATATACCACATCTCTGTTTTACCATGGTCTCCCTCATAAGTTGCTGCAAATTCTTCATCTGGATGTACTTGAACTGACAGGTTGTCTCTAGCATCTATTAGTTTAATAAGAATAGGTAATTCATCACTATGTTCAGCATGATAGCCTAATACATTGCCACCTTTTTCTTTAATATATTCCGCTAATGTTTTACCTGCATCTGGTCCCTCGGCAATGGTGCACTGACCATCTTTATGTGTTGAAAGTTCCCAGCTTTCAGCTACTATATCTAAATCACTTTTCTTATCATATAACGTCTTAAGTTTGTTGCCGCCCCAAATATAATCTTTAAACACTGGACTTATCTTTAACATCTATATGCCTCCCATATGATTGATTAATCAAATTGTTGGTTTTTCATAGATCTAGTTAATATATCATTGTCCTTATAAATGTGCTTTCTAGTCACCTATGCTGTTAAACTTGCATACATGTGTCTTTCTGTCAGATTTCATATTAGTGCCTTATATCAATCCTTATTTAAGTCGTCGATTTACTCTCAGTATCTAGTATCTTCTAGCTGTACTCATAAAAAAAACTGAGGACCTCCTAGCTGATAGGAGCCCCTCAGCGGAACTAACTTCTATTCATATACAATATCTATTTTTAGCTCAACTTCAATCAACAGGAGAGCGTTGGAAAAATACATACTCTTTTCTCTCCCCTGTTTGTATCACTACAAAACGTCATGCTCCGCAGCCTTCCTATACGTTAGTAGCGTGTGGATAAGTCGCATATATATTTTTAGCTCGACTTCGACCAACGGGAGGGAGATGGAAAAATATATATGCGACTTATCCACACGCTCTTCTCCCCCCTTTCCAAAAAGGCTGCCACCACTTTTTAGTGCCTATACATTAAGGATTTCTTTAATTGCCCCCACAAATGCCGCACTTTTAGCTTCTGCATCTTCTGCACTTGTACCTACTACTGATGCATAGATTTTTACTTTTGGTTCTGTACCAGATGGTCTAATTACGAACCAACTGTCATCTGCTAAGATAAATTTAAGTACATTTGATTTTGGTAAATTAATTGTTTCTGTCGTACCAGCTACTTTATTAACTCTTGTCGAAAGTTTATAGTCTTCTGCTACATTAATTGCTACACCAGCAACCTCTGATGGTGGGTTATTTCTAAGCGCAGTAATCATTTCAGCAATCTTTTCTTGTCCATCTTTACCTTCCATTTGAATTGATACAAGAGCTTCTTTATAGAATCCGTATTTTTCAAATAAATCATGAAGTGCTTGTGCTAAGTTTTTACCTTGTGTTTTGTAGTAAAGTGCCATCTCTGCAATAAGAACTGATGCAATAACAGCATCTTTATCTCTTACGAAACCGCCTGATAAGTAACCATAGCTTTCTTCAAAACCAAGTACAAATGTATTTGATCCTGTTTGCTCGAACTCTTCAATCTTTTCACCAATATATTTAAATCCTGTTAATACGTTCATTAACTGTGCACCATAAGATTCAGCTACTCTTGCAGCCATCTCTGTTGTAACGATTGTTTTAATGATTGTATCCTTAGAACTTAAAACCCCACCAATTTTTCTAGCATTAAGCATATAATCAGTTAAAAGTACCCCTACTTGATTACCTGTTAATACTTTATATTCACCGCTATCTTCTTTGACGATTACACCGATACGGTCGCAGTCTGGATCTGTCCCAAAGATAAGGTCTGGCCCAATTTCTTTAGCCATTTGGATAGCAATCTCGAACACTTGTGGATTCTCTGGGTTAGGATATGGTGCTGTTGGGAAGTTCCCATTTGGTAATTCTTGTTCTTTAACAACATGTACATTTGTATATCCTAATTTATTAAGCATTGTGCGAACTGGAATATTCCCACTACCATGAATTGGTGTGTAAATAATATTCAGTTCAGATGCTCTTTCTTTTACAAGATCTTTATTAATAACAAGCCCTGCAACTTTTTCATAGTACGCATTATCTACATCTGCACCTATGTAAACAAGAAGTCCTTGTTTCTCAGCTTCTTCAAGGTTCATAGTCTTGATTCCACCAAAGATATCGGTTTCATTGATATAACCTAGTACTGTATTTGCCGCATTATCTGTTAATTGGCCACCATCACTGCCATATACTTTATAACCATTGTATTCTTTAGGATTATGAGATGCTGTAATTACAATACCTGCTTGTGCACCCAAATGTCTTACTGCAAATGATAACATTGGAGTAGGGCGTAAACTTTCATATAAATAAACTTTTACACCATTTGCTGCAAGTACTCTAGCTGCTTCACTTGCAAATACATCTGATTTATTTCTAGAATCATATGCTATTGCTACGCTTGGAGCTTCAAAAGTTGTTACTAAATACTGTGCAAGCCCTTGTGTTGCTTTGCCAACAGTATAGATATTCATACGATTTGTACCAGCTGCAATTTTGCCTCTAAGTCCACCTGTTCCAAATTCTAAGTTTTTATAAAATCTATCTTCAATCTCTTTTTCGTCTGTAATACCTGCTAATTCTGCTTTAATTTCCTCATCTATCATTTCACTGTCTAACCATTGTTGATAGCTTTGTTTGTAATCCATCTATTACTCTCCTCCTCGGCTAAAGCTTATTTATTTTTTAATGCCTATATTCTATCATTAATTTTTCCATAATGCTACTATTCAAAAACACCAATTTATAAATATTGTTTATTTTAATATTTTTTCTAAAAATTATTTTGAACACTCAAAAAGGACAGACTAATCGCTCACATTCGTTTTTGCAATCTTTCTGTCCATCCATCATTTTTACCAATATATGTAATTTATAATTATATTTCTTAACTACTTTGCACATTCTTTAAAAACACCAAAATTATTTTTCGAATTTCAAAAAAAATTTTGCACCCAACAATAGTTATGCGTTAAACGAGTTGAGGAGCTCATCTCCTCAACAGACGTCTAACTAATCCTCTACTTAGTACTTCTTCTATTTATATTGATGACGCACATAATCTGTAATTGAATCACATTGTGTTTGAATATGTTTAGAAGCTAAGCTACTTGCAAGCTCTTCATCTTTATTTTTAAGTGCTTCTAAAATTTCTAAGTGCTCGGCCTGTACAGCATCTGCATCCTCTGTATTCTTTAAATAAGTAATACGATAACGATTTACTTGCTCTCTTAAATTATTGAAAATCTGAATGAGCTTATCATTTTGTGTTGCATTAACGATGATTTCATGAAATTCCACGTCTTTCTCAATCATCATTTCTAAATCTTTATTTTTAGCCGCATAACTATATTCTGCAATAGCAAGCTGTAACTTTAAGAATGAACGGTCATCCATACGTTTACATGCAATCTTTGCTGCTAACGCTTCTAGTGCAGCACGAACTTCTAATACATCCTGAATATCTTTTTCAGTAAACTGAGCAACCTGTGCACCTTTTCTTGGTACCATTACTACAAGTCCTTCTAATTCTAACTTACGAATTGCTTCTCTGATAGGTGTTCGGCTCACACCTAATCTCTCACCAAGTTGTGTCTCCATTAGACGTTCTCCTGGTTGAAGTTCACCTGTAATAATCGCATTTCTTAACGTTTGAAATACGATATCACGTAACGGTAAGTATTCATTAATTTTCATATTATAAGTATCTTCTAGCATTCTTTAACACCCCTCTTTTGGCTTTCGCCTTTTCTTCTTCCACGTTTTTTCTTACGTTCAAGTTTTGAGTAAGTGGTAGTTGCATATACTTCTCTCATACCGCAATTCACCTTGAAGTATTTCGCAGCTCTATGAGCAGCTTCTTTTGTACTAAATAAACCAAATACCGCTGAACCACTACCGCTCATCATCGCACCCATCGCGCCTTGTGCCATAAGTCCTTCTTTAATTTCCTCAATAACTGGATGCATTGGAATAGTTACCTCTTCTAATACATTTGCCATATTATGAGCAATTTGTTGTACATCCCTTTGTTCTAATGCATGTATAACTGTTTCTGTGTTTGGATGTCTTTTTATATTGTTTAAGTTTAAACTCTTATATACTGCTGCTGTTGATACACTCACTGGCGGTTTGACAATAACAACATGTGTATATGGAATAGATGGTAATGCTGTTAATTCTTCACCGATTCCTTCTGCTAACATTGTGCCCCTTAAAATACAAAATGGCACATCCGCTCCTAATTTAAGTCCCATTTCCATAAGTTTTTGCTTTGAGTAATATGTTTCATATAATCGGTTAAGCCCTACTAATGTAGCTGCTGCATCAGTGCTTCCACCTGCAAGCCCAGCTGCTACTGGTATTCTCTTTGTAATTTCAATCGCTACACCACCACGAATCCCTGATTCTTCAAAGAATAACTGCGCTGCTCTATATGCAATATTCTTTTCATTTGTTGGAAGCCACGAATAGTTTGCAGTTAATCGAACACCTTCTGTTTTTGTTTTGCGAATTTGAATAGTATCATATAGATTTATACTCTGCATAATCATTTGTAAATCATGATATCCATTTTCTCTTTTACCAACTACATCTAGTGTTAAATTAATTTTCGCTCTCCCTTTGAGTATAATCGAATTCATAGTACGCTCCCTTAACATCATTGACTTATTTGATATTATTATAAACTCTTCTAAAATACAAAGTCAATCAGAATGTATTTCCTGTATACAATATTCAGGTGTTGGCTTGATTAGGGTACTAGGCGGAATGCTTTTGAGGCTATGAGAGCACGAATAATTAAGAAGTATATTTCCCTTTCTCACTTCCTTTAGTCGAGGTCTGGATCAAAATATGCTTCTCTATTATCCACACCCCCGTAAGTCTTCTTACGCCCACCGCGCCTTGACGCCTCCTGAAGGATATCTGACTACTTAAAAGATCTTGATTTGCTGCTTGAAATGGAAAATACATGATGTACAATCATTTCCTTAGGGTATGGCAAAAGGGATGTTACACATTAAATTTTGTGTAACATCCCTTTTGGCTAATTTATAATAACCTTAAAATTTAACTTTTTTAAGGATAATTATTTTTTGGCCATCTTTAAGATTTTCTGTGAGTTCTATATCATTGATTTCCTGAATTTCTTTGACTGTAGTATTAAACCTTTTTGCAAGTTCCCAGAGACTATCGCCTTTTTTAACTTGATAAACAGTCATACTTGGATACTTATCAAGTTCTTCAAGAGACATGTCTTCTAAGTTTACTTCTTCTAGAACTTTAACTGCTTCCTTAGTATAAATCTCTGCTGTGCAGTCTAATAAGTATTCAAGTACAAGCTCCTTCTTAGTTTGTGCATAGAGTTTTGCATCCTTAATAACTACACTTGGAATAACTAAAGCCTTAGTTGGAATATTTCTAACTTCAATTTCTTGACTAAATGGTACTACATTAATAGCTGTCTCAATACTATTTACTTCATTATTAACAAGACACATTGCACGCATCTCAAGCATACCGCGAATTGTCAGCTTGTCATCTGAAATAGTTTTTTCTTCAATCGTCGGTTTAATCTCTACACTAAACACTTCTAAATTATCTGTTGGAAAGTCTTCAATAGAAATTGCATCTTTTTTAGGAATTGACAGTTCACTGCGGTTAAAGAGTGTCATATACTCTAATGTTTTTTCGCTAACTGAAACCTTCTTGCCTGGGCAATATACATCTGAAATTAATGTTTCTTCTGCACGATTATATTTAGTATATTTAGCTGTTACGATAAATTCAGATTCAATAACTCTATCTTCACCATCATAGTCTGGCGTAACCTGCATATAAGAAGGTTCTACACTAAGCTTACAATCCCAATAAACTTCTTCTTCATTTTTTAGATTTTCAATGTTACCTTCAAAAGGTACGCGATGGTTAATAATTTCAACATCTGTTTCATCATTATTAGCCTTGTACATTGTAGTAACCTCAATTATACCATTATATTTGATTTCACTTTCTGTACGTTTAACTTGTTCCTCTTGAATTACTAAAGATGTTTTAAGTATTTCACCAATACTTGGCTTGTTTTGAGCTACAGTTAAATCTTCTTTAACAATTACCTTATCTTCCTTTTCTGTAGCCAAGCTGACAATTTCAATTGTCTGCTCCCTTGATTGAATAGGATCATCTGTTTCAACGCCTGTAAGTAATAAAGCTTCACTACTACCCGTTGCATAAACCTCATTCTGCATAATAGCTTTAACATTTATTTTACGTTCATTTAAAATGTTATAACTCATATGTTCAACATCATACTTAAAGTCTACGCGTTGCTCCTTATCTACACCTTCCATAATCATAAAGTCATCAATAGGAATTGAACTCTTCATGGTATAGATACAACTAGGATTGTTAGGGGCTGTATATAAAATATTTACATTAATCTTCCCCCTATACATTACCTTATCTTGGCTTACATCAATCTGGTCAAGAATTACTGTGCCATCTAGCTGTACGACATTTTGCATATCAGGCTTACCGTCTGGCACAATAATATCTCGCTCTTTAATTACTTGCACACTTTCTTTTTTTGTCATGCCCTCTAATGTAACTGGCTTTCTTACAAGTTCCACTGCCATACTTTTTTCCCCCTCCTAAGATTTATATATACAGTCCACATAAATTTGGACTAACTCTCTCTATTTATATATATATTCTCTTCCTTTGTACTTTATTCCAAAACTATTTTGGAACGCTTCTCTAATATTGTTGTTTTACTTTTGGGGACAGGTCTCTAATATTGCTGTTCTATCTTTGGGGACAGGTCTCCAATATTGCTGTTTTATCTTTGGGGACAGGTCTCCAATATTGCTGCTTTATCTTTGGGGACAGGTCTCCAATATTGCTGTTTTATCTTTGGGGACAGGTCTCCAATATTGCTGCTTTATCTTTGGGGACAGGTCTCCAATATTGCTGCTTTATCTTTGGGAACAGGTCTCCAATATTGCTGTTTTATCTTTGGGGACAGGTCTCTAATATTGCTGTTTTACTCTTTAGCGTCTAGGTTGATGCATTTCATGTAGGTTTTCATTCTTGATTTAAATTCTTCTTCGCTATCCTTAAATAGTGGTTTAGCCAGTTCTCTATCGATTTCTTCGTCTGTCATATGATCTACATCTAATGAAGTGATTGTTTGCTTATTATCTTTCTTTTCTACTACCGGACCGCCACGTCTACATTTACCTAAAATCTCATATCCACCTAAGCCGTTAAATTTAGTAATTGTATTTTCTAGGGCATCTTCTATAGGCAATACTTGATGAAATGGGCAATGGGCAATTTTTTCTACAATAAATACTGGATCTAATGCATGAATCAGTACACGACCAGGTGATGCTGCATAATCTGCACCGGCGGCTAAGATTCCTTCAAAATAAGACTGGCATGCACCTGCAAAAATAACTAATGAATCCATTGTTGGCTTAACTGATCTCGCGCGTTTAACTGCTTCAATAAAATATGAGGAGTTTCTATATTCTCCCATGTCTTGTAAAGACTTATAGTTTTTGTTGAGGGCATCATGCCCTGTAAGTACCAATATATCTGGGGAATACTTCTCTAATAAATACTTTATTTTTTTAGGCTGATCTATTTCTGGTACATGTTCTCCAATTACTGGTACATCTAATGTTTCATAATACTTAAGGCATAAATTTAAGTAAAAAGAATCACCATCTACATGTAATACTGTACCTGTCTTCATAAAACTTGTGCCCTTATTTTTAGCTTCTTCTGCTCTTCTTTTAACGATTTTCTCTACAGTCTGCTGAACTTTATTCATCGTATCTGTTTCTTGATTAGTAAAACGCATGCCATCAGCTAATACTAAATCACTAACTGGCGCATCTGCTACAACACGATAAGATACCCCTTTTAATTTAGCCATCTGGTTGGTTGAAATATATGTTATGCGAAATAAAATATCCTTATTATAAGACTGGCGAACTACATAATCCCCTACATTAAGCATAAATCTCACACCTCTTTTAGGTACGTTTATTACTATATTTATTACTACAAAGCTCATTCTATTCTTATTTTCATTCTATGCTTGCATTTATAAGCGTTTTCTATATAAATATCTTTCCTTCCTCCCTCTACAAAAAAGTACCTCTCACCACATTCCAAACTCAAATTTTATGTTTGAAATAGCAACGTTAAAAAGCAAACTCCCTACTCTACAAAAAAAGAGGCTACCTCTGTAGCCTCTCTTCATATCTTTTACTCTTCACTTTTATCCTGTTACTGCACTTTAACTATTTGGTGTCAGTACATACAAGAATCCAGTTTGGTCATCACTGCCATCTAAAATAATGCTTGTACTATAAACTTCATACCCATCTTTTTCTAAAAGTACGCTATAGCTACCAATCGGTAAAGTTACTTTATATGGTGTTGTTCCTTTATTCACACCATTAATATATACTTTAGCACCTGATGGATCTGTAGCTATATCTATAGTCTTTGTCTCACTTGTAGCCTCTGTATTATTAGTTTCTTCTTTAGAAGGCGTTGATGATGTACCTGAATCTGTTGATGTTCCTGGCGATGTTGCATCTTCTGCCTTATTACTTTGCAGTGTAGCCTTAATTGTATAATTTTCTTTTGCAAAAGTAATTGTCTTTGTCCAAGGTTTATAATTCTCAGCTGTAATCGTTACAGTATATGTTCCTTGTGGAATTGAAATCTGATCTCCTTTTGCATAAGTTGTATTATCAATTTTAATATTATATGCGTCCACATCTAAGTTATTAATAGCTACCTTTACATTTGTATAAGAACGCTTTGCACTATCTAATGAAAGTGTATATGTCTCACCAGGTGCTACCTCTATTTCTTCAACAATGCTCTCATACCCCTTGATGCTTACAACTACTTTATGTTTCCCAGCGAGTACATCAATAGGCTCTACTAATTCACTTAATGGAATCATTGTATTAATATCTAACTCTATTCTTCCTTGACGACTAGGAATATCCGTTACAATAATGCTTCCTGCAGCTTTCTCAACTCTAATGCTAAATACTCTATCCTTAATTCCTTGCACAGTTACTATATCATAAGGCGTGATAAGCTCTATCTTTGCATCCTTTTCTCCATCATGTAAAATCATTACATTCTTATCGTATGTATAAACTGATCCAAATAATGTGAGCTCATTGGCTGCTGTGTTTACTTTAACACCACTCACACTACTTTTAGTCCATGCTTCAGCAGACTTATTAATAGAAACTGTACGATCTTTATCTTCTTGATATACAATCTCTACAATATCTCCTTCTTTAATAGAAGTAAGTGGAATAGTCCTATTATAAGCATCTGCTACCTTGGTTGTTCGGTCAATAGGCTTTATTACCTCTTGCCTACTTTCTGTATCAATCGCTTTAATTTCATCCTCTGTTATATCCGTAACTACTGCAAGTATAGTTGCCGTATACTCAACCTCTGGGCCTTTTTCTTCTTGCTTTAAATTATTTTCCCCCATTGCAGCTATGCCACTGTCTTGTCCAATAAAATACTTCACCCCTAGAAGCATCATGGTCATTAGCACAACTAACCCTACTACAGCCGTAATAATCATAGATACTACGAAATTTTTATTATTTTTTCTCACCCTAACCCTCCCTTTTTATGCAATTTTATGTTTTATCTTAATTGTAACCTCTTCCGCTCAAAAGTCAATAAAACAAGAAGAAAGGGCTATTACAAAAAAAGTGTCGCGAGATTATAAATAATTTCGCGACACCTCCTTGGCTACCATGTATTAATAAGCTTAGCCGTAGCTAATTGCTTATCTTTATACACTAGCATATTTTCCCACTTCTGTTCAAACATACTATAATTCCAACGCCGTTTAGAACTAATATACTTATAGCAAATACTATTATACTTCTCAGGATAAATCATCATAAACTTCAGTAAATTAAACTCATCCACTGACAATGTCCTTACACTATTATATGCCTCTATTAATTGATACAACACCCCGCTGTCCCAATCATTCTTCTGCATAATCTTAGATAAAATATGCGCTAAATCTAAAACTTGAATATCATAACCACACGTATCAATCTGGCTGATTATGTATGTGTTTAAGTCAGTTTTATTGACCGTATGATACGTATAATCTTTATGTGCTACCAGTTTCTCTTTCTTAACTTCATCTATAAGTGCCTCTACTAAATCATAATTAATAGTTTCTAATGCCATTTCTTCTAACTGCCTATACTCCTCCGCACTCTCTAAAAACATAATTTCAAAGTTGGACTTTTGCTTTAGACTTATCATATTCTTCTTTAACTTTGCGTTTTCACCCATACGCTTACAATAATGTTCATAGATGTTCTTAATCTTAACCACATCTACATCCTTTACCTTGCTTTCTATACCCCTACAAGCCTTATGGAAACGAGCTAACACTAGCACAGTCTCTTTTAGATCTTGAAAATTCTTAAAATCCGTCTCATCACAGTTTATATATTCTTGCATGATATAACACTGCTCCCCCACCAAGGCAAAAGGACTCTTTTTCTTAGTCGTATAAATAGCATTAAGCTCCTCAAATCCATTATTTTTTAGATGGGTGTCGACCTCGTAATTAAATAGTATTTGCTCTCTAGGTAAGTCTACTCTCCTAAGCATAAATTTCCCACGGTTTGTGTCTAAATAGTAGTTACTTCTTATATATTGTAATTTCTTCACACTAACATCGTACTGTGCCAATAATTCCCTACTTAATGGTCGCACTACTTCTCCCCCCATCCAGTAATTTTTATTTTAATCATATTAAGTTAATTCTCGTCTTATTATTTATATGTGTATTCAAGGTAAAAAATATCTACTTTATGAAAAAATATCCTTTCATCATTTTTTTATATATTTTGTTTACAATATATTAAAAAACATAGCATTATAGTGTTCCATATCTCCTTGAGTATGATATAATTACTCTTGTTATGAATTACAGAGAAACAGTTTATCAAATTGAACTATATGTATTGTAAGGTCGTTTCTCTCAATGATTTCACATGACTAAAAACATAAATAACTAAATTTTATAAATGTGAAATCTATAATATTATAAAAGTAAGAAGGTACGGATAATGAAACGAAAAGGTTGGCTTATTCCTATTATCGTATTCGTTGTATCTTTTGTAAGTCTTATCTTTTATCAAAAAAGACAAGACATCAACACCTTTGCAGATACAACTAATATGACCCCTATCCTTTGGTCTGAATCAGTCGCTGATATTACCAAAGTCGTTTACAAGCACTCTGGCCAACAACTTGTAGCCAGTCGTGAGGGTGATAATTGGTTCATCACAGAACCGATCAAAGCCGAAGGTGATGCATTGTATATTTACAATGTTATTTCAGCCTTCAAAGAGCCCCTATTTGAAGAAATGATTGAAGTTTCACCAACAAATCCAACGAGCTATGGTATCGATGAACTTTCTTCTTCTATTACACTGTATGACAATGAGGGTCATGAATATGTCCTAATTAAAGGAAATCCTGCTAATTCCTTAAATGACTATGTTTATTCGCCACTCTCTGATACTGTCTATACTATGCCTCAGACTACTTTTAATACCATAAAGTCTGACATAAATAGCTGGAGAAACAAAGAACTACTTAGCTTCAACAGAAATAATGTAAAAGAGATCATACTTACTTTAGGTGGGCAAAACTATACACTTCTTCCAGAAGAAGTAGGTACTGCTCCACAGACTCAAATATTTTTTACAGCCCAAAATCTAAATCCAACTAATACAAACAGCTTCGTTTCTTATTTAGAAACAAGTAAAATTGAAAAGTTCATTACTGATACACCAGACAGTGTTATTTTAGATGCTTATGGTTTCAATAAACCAACACTTAAAGTAACAATTAAACTAAATGATGGTTCATCTCTTGGTTTAACCATTGGTAATGTAATGAAAGCTGAAAACATATGTTATGCCAAACGTGATGACTCAAATAGTATCTACGGCATTACATACTTTGATTTATCTCAGCTTAAGGTAACTGCTTCTAACGAGATGTCTACTAATAACACAACTATAGAAGCCAAAAATTCTAGCACATCAACTACAACTGATTCTGCTATTAAAAATTAAGTTAGGACTCTAGATAATCTAATATAAAAAAGAGTATATTACAGGAGATGTTACGCAATAGATTTTTTACGCATCTCCTTTTTTTATGTCATTCCATCTCAAAAACTTATCATGTTGTTTAGTTAAAAAAAGTGGTAGTACTTTCGCACCACCACTCTTCAACTCTATTATTTAATGTGTCTATACTTATCTTGACAATAGTTTATAAGTATTTCCTTTTTATTTTTCTCAGGTTGCTTAATTACTTTTTCTAAAGCTAAGTCTAATAGCTTCCCAATTGCCATACCTTTTGGAATACCCGAATCGATAAGATCTTGTCCTGTAATGGCAAGCATTGCTTTATTATAAGGCTCTCCATTAGAAATAATCTCTTCCTTAATTTCTCGTTGAAGTTTAATTGCTTCTAATTTAGGCTCTAACTTATCTGGATTTTGTGCTTTTACATCACTTTCTTGAACTAAAAGTAACATATCAAATAAATCTGGGCCAATTTGTGTTAAAAGATTTTTAACGAGTACCTTATCAATCTTACTGCGTAAGTGATAATCATGGTATAAAATAAGTGAACTAATTGATTTAATAGATTGATTATCTAGTTTAAGTTCCCTTAATACTTTCTTTGCAATCTCTGCTGATTTAGCTGGATGATTGTAGAAATGATCCACCCCATTTGCATCTGTTGTTCGCGTAGAAATTTTGCCGATATCATGTAAAAGTAATGTTAAACGTAAATTCACATCAGGTGCAGAATTTTGCATGGCTACTATTGTATGCTGCGCAACATTGTAAATGTGATGTGGGTGATTTTGTGGCACATTAAACGCTGGGATAAATTCTGGAATAATATACTCTAGAAGTTCTAGTTTATAAAGTTCATTAATATATTCAGGTCTAGGTGACACACATATCTTAAGGAATTCATCACGAATTCTTTCTTTACTAATATGTCTTAGTAAATCTCTGCACTCACGAATACCATCTACCGTCTGAGGTTCAATTTCAAATCCTAATTGTGCCGCAAATCGTACTGCTCGCAATATCCTAAGTGCATCCTCTGTAAAACGTTCTACAGCATTTCTTACAGAGCGAATACATCCTCTCTCAATATCTTTAACCCCTTCATAAGGATCTACAAAACCACGTTCAGGATGATATGCAATCGCATTCATCGTAAAGTCACGTCTTGATAAATCTAAAGTAATATCATCCACGAAACTCACACTTTCAGGATGTCTAAAATCTTTATAATCACTTTCAATACGATAAGTTGTTACCTCATAATGCTCTTCATTTAAAATAACAGTTACCGTACCATGCTTAATCCCTGTATCATAAGTTCTTCTGAAAACCTTCTTAATCTCCTCTGGCTTCGCAGAAGTCGTAATATCCCAATCGTTAGGTTCTCTTTGCATCAGTAAATCTCTTACGCATCCCCCAACAATATAAGCCTCATATCCAGCCTTCTCGATACAACGAATAATCTCTAAGGCATCTTTCGGGATTTTATTGTTATATTCTTTGTACATTGCGTTCTCCTTATTTTTTATATATCTATACTATTAAACTCAACAAATCTTGCTTACATCTATCCATACTTATTATATCAGCAGCTAGTTATACCTATGATTTTATATCTATTGATACTTGCCTCTATTAATATAGGCTTCATATTTAAGTATTGACCTTTATGAATTTAATTATATCATAAAGGTTATTTAAATGACCATTTTCTTACTCTATCGTTTCCTTATAAATCGCACTATAAAATAAATCTCCCTATAAAAATATAGTCTCCCTATAAAATAAATCTCCCTATAAAAATATAGTCTCCCTATAAAATAAGCCTCCCTGTGCAAATATAGTCTTCCCGTAAAACAAGCCTCCCTGTGCAAATATAGTCCCCCTATAAAATATAGTCTCCCTATAAAATACACTTCACATAAGATAATTTTCACAAAAAAACGATGATGCCACCTCATCATCATTTTGTGACATCACCTTAAAATATCTTATTAACTTTTCTTCTTATATAGCCAAACCAACTAAAAACTTGAAATATACATGTAGGTATATAGGTTTCTCTCAATGATTTCACATGACTCAAAACAATGAATAACTAAAATTTATAGATGTGAAATCTATAGCTTGCTTTACTCATTATTTTTAGCATAAATATGTTCTTCTAAAATTATGCCATTTTCCATAGATACAATGCGGTCTGCTACTTGTTTTGCAAATTCCATATCATGTGTAATGATAAGCATCGACATTCCTTCGCCGCTTAAACTCTTAATTACCTTAGCAACCTCACCTGTTAAAGTTGGGTCAAGTGCTGAAGTTGGTTCATCAAAACACATAAGCTTTGGTTTAAGCGCTAAAGCACGCCCAATTGCTACACGTTGCTTCTGTCCACCAGAAAGTTCACAAGGATAACTAGCTGCTTTATCTTCTAAGTCCAAGAAACTTAGGATTTCCATAGCTGCTCCCTTAGCTTCTTCTGGTGATTGTTTAAGCACACGAATAGGTGCTTCTATTAAATTCTCCAAAACATTTTTATGTGGGAATAAATTAAACCCTTGAAAAACAAGCCCAACATTTCGGCGTAGTTCCTTAATTTTATCCTTTGAAGCATATACCCCACCCTTAAGCAAATACTCTCCTGCAATTTGAATGCTTCCTTTTTGACATTTTTCTAAGTAATTTACACTTCTAAGAAACGTCGTTTTACCACCGCCTGAGGCACCTACAACAACTACAATTTCACCTGGCTTCACATGTAGGTTTGCACCTTTTAAAACTTGTGTTTTTCCATAACTTTTATATAATCCTTCTACCTTTAACATGTAAGAGCCTCCTATCTGTAGTAATCGTATCTTTTCTCAATGTATGCCATAATCTTCGTAATCACAAAGATTAAAAGTAAATATACAAGTGCCACAATTACAAGTGGTAATAATGTAGCATCCCTATTCGTCGCTGTCTTTCCGATTTTTAATAAATCATCAAAGCCTACTGCATAAACTAAAGCTGTATCCTTCACAAGGTTAATTACTTCATTCCCAACAGGTGGTAAAACGCGCTTTAATGCTTGTGGCAAAATAATTCTAAAGAACGTATCTACTTTAGATAAGCCCAACACTTCTGCACCTTCATATTGTCCTTCATCAATAGAATTAATCCCTGCTCTAAAAATTTCTGCGAAATATGCCCCATAGTTTAAAGTAAACGCTAGTATAACAGAAGGCATACGTGCAATTTTAATACCGATAATTGGAAAGCCGAAGAAGATAAATACAATTTGAAGTAAAAGAGGAGTTCCTCTCATAATCAGTGTATAACACTCTGTAATCCAACTTAACAATTTAATCTTAGATAAACGACATAACGCCACTAATATCCCCAAGGGAATAGATAATACCAAAGTTAATAAAAATACTTGCAGCGTCACCCCAAGTCCTTCTATAACCTGTGGCATCATCATCTGTGTATAACTAGCTATATCTGTTATTTTAGCCCATATTTGAGTTACTACCGTGTCCACACCAATTTCCTCCTCTTTTCCTCTCTCTTTTTATCTCTTACTCAGTGATATCCTCTCCAAACCATTTATTAGAGATTTCTGCTGTAGTACCATCCGCTTTAAGTTCTTCATAAGCTTTATTTACAGCATCAACTAATTCAGTATCACCTTTTCTCATACCAATACCATATTCTTCTTCACCAAAGTCCTCTGAAAGGATTTTAAATTTCTCTTCACCTTTTTTGCTTATGTAATATCTTACTAAAATCTCATCAGCTACTACTGCATCTACGCGTCCCGCTTCAAGATCCATTAATACATCATTATTTGTTTCATATGTTACAAGTTTGCCATCTTTAAATGTTTCAAGTACTTCTGGTTCTCCCTCTACGGCATCTACAGCTGTTGAACCTGATTGCGCCCCTACTGTCTTACCAGCCAAATCAGCTTTTGAATTAATAGGTGAATCTGCTAAAGTAATGATGATTTGTTTATTTTTTAAATAAGGTACACTGAAATCAACTTGCTCTTTTCTTTCATCACTAATGCTATAACCGTTCCAAATGAAATCAATGTTTCCTGAGTTTAATTCTGCTTCTTTCATACTCCAATCAATTGTTTGGAAAGTAATTTCCTTGCCAATCTTTTCCCCTAATGCACCTGCAAGATCAATATCAAAACCTACGATATCCCCATTCTCATCTCTAAATCCCATTGGAGGGAATGCATCATCAAGACCAACTACTAATGTATCTTTACTTAATGTACTTTCACCTGTAGCCGCTACATCACTAGATGCTGTCTCACTAGTCGCTGGCGTTTCTTGTACATCTGCACTATTAGATTCAGCTGCATTATCCCCACCGCAACCTACTAAACTAAATGCCACTACACTCATCATAGAAAAAGCTACTAATCTTTTGCATAATTTTTGTAATTTCATAATATATTTCCTCCTATTTGATATTTTTCGTTAACTGTTACTTAAACATTTTAGTATGCTAAAGCGATAAAGTCAACTCCCTTTTTTAAATACACCTTAAAATTTATGCCCCAAACCAAAAATAATGCCACCACCCAAGCCCTCTCCTATTCTTTTTTCTCCCCAACAGCCTTTTGCTCAGGAGTGCCTCGCCCGTCGCCGCTCTTACACCTCATCGGGTGTGGATAAGTTGAAGTATATCATTTTAGCTCGACTTCGACCGCAGGGAGGGCGATGGAAAATGATACACTTCAACTTATCCATGCCTACTACATACAAAAACGGCGACTCGCACTCCTGTGCAATAGTCGCCGCTTTCTTACGCCACACAAGTACGCATGACTAATATTGTTCTTTCTATTAAATCATCTAATTCCCAGCCGAGCATTTCTGCCCCACGCTCAATAACTTCTCTTGAGCAACCTGCTGCAAATTTAGCATTTTTATACTTCTTTTTAACGGATTTAAGCTCTAAATCTGATACACTTTTAGAAGGCCTCATAAGTGCTACCGCTCCAATAAGTCCCGTTAATTCATCTACTGCATAAAGTACCTTCTCCATCTCATGTTCAGGTTTAATGTCTACCGTTAAGGCATAACCATGACTTGATGTAGCATGAATGATACGCTCATCAATGCCTTCTTCTTTCATGATTTCTTGACTTTTAATACAATGTGCATCCGGGTACTGCTCAAAATCTAAGTCATGAAGTAATCCTACTATCCCCCAAAAATCTTCTTGATCACCATAACCTAATTCTTTAGCGAAATAACGCATAACACCCTCTACAGTCTTGCCATGATACAGATGAAATTCATCTTTATTATATTTATTCAATAATTCCCATGCTTCTTCTCTAGTAGGTATTCTTCCCATCTTATTATCTCCTTTTCCTCTATGGCATAATTCACTCATACTTTCATCAATATAATCTTTCATAGATAAAACTGAAACCCTAATATTTCTTACTGTACTACATTCTTTTCTCCAGCTCGTCCATGCCACACAATGACTAAAAAAAGGCGGCGACCAGCACTCCCATGTCCCTAAACTCTAATGTTTTTTAATAAATACAACTTTAAGATAGTCTCCTTCTTTAAAGCTATCAATAGTTTTAAAATCTTTTGGTAAACTATATTCTTCTAATATACTATAACGATGTCCCATTTGTTTAAAGGCCGTATCAATGAAAGTTTTAAACTTTTTCATATTAAAGGCACTACAGTTGGTTGATGCTACAATAACACCTTCATTTTCTGTAATGGCGATAACTTCTTTAAGCAAGTTTGTATAATCTTTAGAGGCACTAAAAGTAAATTTCTTAGAACGTGCAAAACTTGGTGGGTCTAAAACAACCATATCAAACTTAAGTTCTTTTTTGACTGCATACTTAAAGTATTTAAAAACATCTTCTACGATAATATCCTGTGTTGTATAGTCAATATCATTGACACTAAACTGCTCTCTTGTCTTACTTAAACTGCGATTTGCAAGGTCAACGCTAGTGGTCTTAGTTGCACCACCTGCTGCTGCAAATACCGAAAAGCCACCTGTATAAGAAAATGTATTCAAAACAGTTTTTCCTTTCGCATAGTGGTCACGAATACGTTTTCTAACATCTCTTTGGTCTAAGAAAATGCCTACCATAGCCCCATCATCTAAGTAGATAGCGAACTGTTGCCCGCTTTCTTTCACAATAAGTGGCCATTCTGGCACCTCACCCATGACATAATCATGGTCTTCGATATATTTGCCATCTGTATCAAAACGTTTCTTTTGATAAATACCTTTAACTTCAGCAACTTCAAGTAAAGCATTGATAATGTCTTCCTTGAAGCTATAAATACCTTCACTATACCAAGTCACGAGGTAATATCCTGCGAAATAATCGATAGTTAAGCCACCTACGCCATCACCTTCCCCATTAAATACACGGAAAGCTGTCGTTTCAGTACTTTCATATAAGTCTTTACGATAAGCAATGGCTGCTTTAATCTTTTTAGCAAAGAAACTTTGGTCGATTTTCTCATTTTCTTTATAGCTCAGCACCCAACCATAGCCTTTATTTTGTCTACCATAGTAACCCTTTGCCATAAATTTATTTTTTTCATCAAATAAATTGATAATGACATCCTCTGTCTTTAAGGCATCGATGTTTTGAATCGCATCCTTTGCAATTAATGGATAGCCTTGTTTAATTTCTCTTGCAAATGCTGGCTTTATCTTAAGCTTTACTTCCTGTCTCATATCTTCATCCTTTTATATTCATATATTATAGAGTAGGAAAGCTCACTTTTTAACCTTCCTACTTCACACTCATAATTTGAGTCTAGAATATGGCATTAGCCATATTCTTATTCTTCATTAAGTATGTTCTTTCCTTAAATTTATTATAGCACATGGCTATAAGAATATTAAAATGACATCACTAAAACTGATAAAGCCTCATTAACTATCTCTAAACTATTCTTCTTATTAAATATGCTCTCTATGAATACGGCGTTCTAATTCTTCCCATTTACGATCTCTTTGTGCTGTAATAATACTAATATCCTCTGCTGTTAAATGTTTAAAACGTGCTTGCTTTTTAAGATAATCTTCTATACTTGAAAAGTTTTTTACTGTTTTATTTAAAGTATACTGGTCGTTTTCATACTCAGCTAAATACCATAAACCACATTCAATAGCTTCCCTTGCAATAGCAATTGTCTCACTACTACTAATCCCCCAACCTGTAGGACAAGGCGCTGCCACATGAATATAAGAAGCACCTTGTATTTTGCTAGCCTTCTCTACCTTGCGGATATAATCTGGAATATTGCCAATGCTAGCTGTGGCCGCATATTTAATTTTATGGGCTGCTACAATATCAAACATATCCTTTTTAACATTGGTACTTCCATGTATATGTTCCCCTGCCGGTGATGTCGTTGTCTTCGTGCCATAAGGTGTCAGAGAACTTTGCTGAATCCCTGTATTCATATAAGCTTCATTATCATAGCAAATATAAATAATCTTATCATCACGATCAATTGCTCCAGATAAGGCTTGAAGCCCAATATCCGCTGTACCACCATCTCCTGCAAAGCCTACTACATTAACATCTTTAAGTCCTAATGCCTTAGCTGCTACTGATACACCCGAAAGCATTGCCCCTGTACTTGCAAAAGGTGAAATAAGTGCATTCACTCCAAAGCAAAGCTGCGGATAAACAAAGCCAACAGCTGACATACATCCAGCCGGTACAACGACAAATGTATTTTCACCTAATGTCTTTAGTGCCAAACGTACTGCTAATGCCCCCCCGCACCCAGCACAGCCTTTATGCCCATAAAAATATTCTTTTTCATCTAATACCACTGCCATGTTTATCCCTCCAATCCTATATATTTCACCCGTTGTTCATAACTAGGTTTAATATCCTTTTGAACTGCCTCTTTTAAATCTTCAAAAATTTGTAGGACTTCTTCCTTTTTAATATCTTTGCCACCTAGTCCGCCTACGTAGTTAAATAACTTTGTTTCTTGTCCCTGAAGTGCTGAGGCAACATTAGTAAATACAGTTCCTTGTGCCCCAAAGGATATATCTTTTTCAAGTACAGCTACTCCTTTGATTTTCTCTAAAACTGCTGCAATCTCATTCCCTGGGAAAGGCCTCATATAACGAATTTTAAGTAATCCTACCTTTTCCCCTTGGCTTCTTAATTCATCTACGCTATCTCTTACAAGGCCTGTAATGCTTCCTAATGTAACAATGACACGTTCCGCACCTTCACACTTGTAAGCTTCAATTAAACCACCATAGCTTCTACCTGTGATTTCTCCATAAGCCTTATCTAAAACTTCAATGATTTCCTTTGCCTTCAGCATAGCTTGTTGCTGTTGATATTTAAAGCTTAAGTTATATTGGGGTGAAGAAGTGAAAAATAAATTCTTAGGTGCCTTTAAATCCATTTTATGGGCTAATTCAAATGGTGGTAAAAATTCAGCCACCTGTTCTTCTGTAGGTACTTCAATCCCTTCATAAGTATGGGTTAAAACAAACCCATCTAAGTTAATCATAACAGGCGTTAGAACCTCTGGATTTTCAGCTAATGCATAGACCGTTAAAGTCATATCTAAACTTTCTTGTGCATTCTCGACATATGCCTGAATCCAACCACTATCTAATAAAGAAAGGGAATCACGCTGATCCCCAAATATACTCCAAGGTAATGCTACACTTCGGTTGGCATTCATCATAACTAAAGGGACACGTCCGCCGCTGGCATAATGTAAAACTTCAGCCATATAAAGTAGTCCTTGAGAAGATGTAGCTGTAAAAGTTCTTGCCCCCATCACACTTGCCCCCATGACTGCTGATAAAGCTGAATGCTCTGACTCCACATACATATATTCTGCTTTTAATTCCCCACGTTCCACCATCTCAGCTAAGCGTTCTACAACAATGGTTTGAGGTGTAATAGGATAAGCTGCCACAACTAATGGTTTCGCTAATTTTACACCAATGGCTACTGCTTCATCTCCTGATACAAATTGATAGTTTTTTTTGTTTTCTAATGTATTAGTCATTCGCCTTCTCCCCCTCTAGCACAAGCTCAATGCAACCCTTCTTACATTCCTTTTGACAAATGCCACAGCCTTTGCAAAATCTATAATCAATTTTCATTTCATTTCCTTCTTTATAAATAACCCCCTCAGGACAAACCATATAGCACCAGTTACAATGACTACATTTTTCCTGATGAATCACAGGCCTTTCACTTCGCCAACCTTCCATAGTTTCTGTAAGCAGCATGGCTTCACCATAAGTGCCGCAAGGTAAATCTTTGATACTATTTATCTTAAAATCTTTGTTTACCTCAGGTCTATTCATCTTGTTTGCCCCCTTTCTCAAAGGATTTAATCGTTTCAAAGTAAGTAATAAGTCGCTCATTTTTCTCAGCAATTTTAGGTGCTAAGTCATAATGTACTGCTGCCTTTAAGCTTTCTAGAGTAACTAATTCACTATGGCTCACTAGAGCTGCTAACATAGTGGTATTTGTAATCGGTCTTCCCAAATACTTTTGTGCTACTGGCAAGGCATCAAATGTAATGAGCTTTTCGTTCGTACTTCCATCTTGAAGTATGCTGTACTTTTCTGGTGTCTCTGTATTTAATAAGAGTTTCCCATTTTCCTTAAGACGTTCAAGTAGATTAGGGGTATATAAACTTTCATCTAATACTACGAAGTAATCTGCCTTTACACTTTGACTCCTATCACGAATAGGTGCCTCACTAATCTTTGTATAAGCAAATACAGGTGCACCTCTTCGTTCTGGGCCAAAGCTTGGGAAACTTAAACTATACTTCTTCTCATATAGGCTTGCTGCAATACCCAATATTCTGGAAGAGGTAAAGGCTCCTTGCCCACCTCTTCCTAAAAATATAATTTCTATCATTACTTATGCTCCTTCTCTTAAATCTACCAAACGTTTCGCTTTGTGCGTTGCTCTTGGTAATTCTCCCTCTTCTAAAACAATAACTTCTTTAGGTTTAACGCCTAATTTCATTTTGATTTCATAAGCTACTTGCTCTCTTATAATATCTTCAGCAACATCTACGCCCTCTCGTCTTTCTACTTCTACTGTAAATTTCGTGATGTGTTTATCTTCTATAATATTCACACGATATTCTCCTGTTAAAGTATCAAACTTACGAATAACATGCTCAATGTCACTTGGAAATACATTTACACCACCAGCTATAAACATATCATCAATACGTCCTACGACTTTAATACGTTTTAAAGTACGACCGCATGCACATTTTTCATTAGTATAAGTCACGATATCCCCTGTTCTAAAACGAATCATTGGCCTAATTTCTTTACGAAGTGTTGTCAGAAGCATTTCACCTCTTTCACCTTCTTTAACAGGTAATCCAGTATGTTCATCTACTACTTCAACATAAACATGATCTTCGGCAATATGAATGCCATCATGCGCCTCACATTGCGCACCACAAGCACCAAAGATATCTGAAATCCCATAGAAGTCAAAGACTTCTGCATCCCAAAGGTCCTCAATAGCTTCCCTTGTTGCTGGGATAGAGCCTCCCGGTTCACCTGCTACAATAATTCGATTAATGGCTAAATCTGTAGCTGGATTGATTCCCTTTTGCTTAGCTGTTTCCCCTAAATACCATGCATAAGAAGGTGTGGTCCAAATGACTGTTGGCTGATACTGCTGAATAATGAATAATAAACGTTCTGCTGGAAGAGTTCCTGCCCAAATACATAAAGCCCCAAGATTTTGAGCACCTAATACGTCAGGCCCTCCTACAAAAAGTGAAAAGTTTAAAGCATGAATGTAGCGATCCTCTGGTCTCATACCAGCCTGCCAAAACAATCTACTCTCTACATCTTGGAATTCATCAAAATCTCTTTTACTAAATGGACTTGCAGTAGGGGCACCTGTTGAACCACTAGAAGATGAAATAAATACTACATCTTTTTCTGGTCTTACACACAAATCTCCAATAATAGGTGCTGCATCTTGCCTTTCACGTACATCATGTTTCGTTAAAATAGGAAATTTACGAAGATCCTCTAATGTTTGAAGGTCATTAGGTGTCACCCCGGCTGCTTCAAAACGCTTTTTATAATAAGGTGAATGCTCGTAAGCTTCTGTTATTTGTGATTTAAGTTGTTTGAGCTGATAAACTTCTAATTCTTCTCTTGATATAGTTTCGATTTCTTCGTTCCAATATTTTTTACTCATAAAAAATCCCTCCAATTCATATAGTCAGTCTTTTTTAAGGAATAAAAGAAAAAACTACTTTCTTTGATAAGAAAGCAGTTTCTAAATATCAGATATGCTCTCTCATCTCTCAAATCATTTATGTTTTTATAACTGATTTGTAGGAATTAGCACCTTTGAATTATACGTCTATAATTCTGGTTGCCGGGCTTCACAGGGCCAGTCCCTCAGCCTCTCTAGATAAGAAATAGTTTTATTCATTTTTAATTCCTAGTTATCTTATATGTTTAGAAGTATATTCCTAGATTTTAAAATTGTCAATACATTTCAAACTATTTTTATAAGTTTTATAATATTTATTGTATCTGCCATTTTTGTGTATACCAATCCGGCTTTTGGAAACTGCTAAACTCATAATCACTGCTCTCAATGACATCTTTAAAACCTTCTGACTGTACAACCTCTAAAATGTCTTTTACGAATTGGCTATCTATATCCTTCGTTTGAACAGCAATAACATTCTTCATTTCTTCTGCTAATACCTCTTTGTAAATAGCTGAATCTAAATCGATTCCTGCTGATAGCGCATAATTACCTGGTATAGCTGCTAAATCTGAGCTTTGTAATGTTCTTGGAAGCTGAGCGGCCTCTACTGGTGTAATCGTTAAGTTGAGTGGATTATCCTTTATATTTTTTTCACTAAAACTTGTAACATCTACAGTTTCATCAATAGTTAATAAACCTGCATTTTGTGCTTCCTTTAATGCACGTCTTAAGTTGGTTACATCATTAGGTACAGTCAAAGTCGCACCTGTTTCTACCTGTGAGAGATCTGTATATTTATTTGAATAAATGCCTAGCCCTACTGTTGGGATATTAATTAAGTTACTTAATTCTAAGCTATGCTCAGTTTTAAAATTCTCAAGGTATATACTATGTTGAAACATATTGGCATCTACTTCACCTTTTCCTAATGCTAAATTAGGCTGTACATAATCACTAAACTCAATAATTTCAACCTTATATCCTTTTTCCTCAAGTCCTGGTTTAATGGCGTACTTGATCATATCACCATAAGGGCCAGGGCAAGTTCCAAATTTGATTGTATCCTTGCTGTCTCCTGTATGATTGGTAACAGTGGCAGCATCACTATTTGTTGCATTGTCACTACTTACACTTTGTGCTCCGCATCCTGTTAAAATTCCAAAGCCTACTACTGCTAATAATCCTAATTTATAAATTAAATTTTTTCTCATACTTATCCCCCCATATTTCATTCACTTTTCTATTTTTTACTTACACTTACAGCAATCTTTTCACCGATTACTTGAATCAGTTGCACAACAACGACTAATAATACCACTGTAATCACAAGTACATCCGTTTGATAGCGTTGATAACCATAACGAATTGCGAGATCTCCAATACCGCCGCCACCAACAGTTCCTGCCATTGATGAGTAGCCTATAATGCTAATTAGCGTAACTGTAATAGCTCTAATAATGCCAGGTAATGCTTCAACTAAAAGTACATCAAATACAATATCCTTCAAACTAGCCCCCATAGCTAGCGATGCTTCTATAACCCCTTTGTCTATTTCTGCAAAAGCCCCTTCCACTAATCGTGCTAAAAAGGCTATGGCTGCTACAGTTAAAGGCACTGTTACAGCTGTTGCACCAATGGTTGTACCTAGTATTAAGTTGGTTAAAGGATACAGTAAAACTAATAAAATAATAAAAGGTATTGAACGAATAACATTAATCACTAAACCTGAAATTGCATTGATTGTTTTATTGGGGTGCAAAAGTGGTGAAGCTGTAATATATAAAACAAGTCCTAATAAGGTCCCTGCTACTATGGCAATAACCATTGAGATACCCACCATCAAACTAGTTTCCTTGGTTGCAATCCATAATGCTTCAATTAACTCATTTAAATTCATGCGACTTCACTCCCCTTTTCTCTAATGATTTCTATATCTTCAGTGTTAGACCGAATATATCTAAGTGCCTCATCTACAGCATTATTTTCCCCTGTAATACTAACAACTAATGTGCCAATTGGTCTTTCCATGATGTATTCAATACGCCCATGTAAAATATTTAAAACCACCTCATAGTTTTTGCTGGCATAGGCAATAATGGGTTCAATGCTTTTATCTCCTTTGTAAATAAGCTTGATGATTTTGCCTTGAGTTTGTGAAATAATTTCTTCTGGAATATCTAATTGTGTTTTAACTAATTTCTTTGTAAGTTCTGCTTTAGGATTGGCAAAGACTTCATAAGTTGTCCCTTTTTCAATAATTTCACCATGACTCATTACTGCTACTTTAGTAAATAAATTTTTGGCGACTTCCATTTGATGTGTGATGAAAACAATAGTAATCCCCAATGACTTATTTATTTGCTTTAAGATATCCACAATTTCCACAGTTGTCTGTGCATCAAGTGCAGATGTTGCTTCATCACAAAGTAGAATTTTAGGATTTGTTGCTAATGCCCTCGCAATCCCCACACGTTGTTTTTGCCCACCACTTAAACTAGCTGGGTAAGCATTGATTTTATCCTTTAACCCCACCAATTCAAGTAATTCTTCAATGCGTGCCTTACGTTTTTCCTTAGGGTACTCTTGTACTTTAAGTGCAAGCTCTATATTTTGCCCTACTGTTTTTCTAGAAACTAAATTAAAGTGCTGAAAAATCATCCCTACCTTTTTACGCAGCTCTCTAATTTGGCTATTATTTAATGCTGTAACATCTTCATTATCTACGAAGATATGACCAATTGTAGGTTTCTGCAAACCATTAATTGTTCTAACTAATGTACTTTTTCCAGCACCACTGCCACCTACAATGCCATAAATATCTCCTGCTTCAATATGAAGTGAAACATCTTTTACTGCTACAAACTCCCCATCTTTTTGCTTAAATGTGACGCTAACATTTTCAAATCTAATCATAAGCTCCCCTCCTTAAAAGTGTTTTCTAATATGTTGCAATCTCCCTAATGCGCTTTCTAATGTTTCTGGTTTCTTCGCATAATGGAAACGGATATAACGATTGACATCTTCTTTAAAGAAACTAGATCCTGGTACGCCTGCTACACCTACTTCTTTTATAAGCCTTTCAGCAAATTCGTTATCAGATGCCATGCCAAACTCTTCAATATCTACCATGACATAATACGCACCTTCTGGTTTGAAATAACGAAGCCCTATGCTATCTAAGCCTTTTAAAAACAACTCTCTCTTTTCGGTATAAATTCTAGTGAGTTCCTCATAATAGTCATCTTCAAATTTAAGTCCTATTGCCGCAGCTCTTTGAAGTGGTGCTGCTGCTCCTACTGTTAAAAAGTCATGTACCTTTTTACATTGGTCAATAATTTGCTTAGGTGCTATCACATAACCAAGTCGCCAACCTGTGATTGAATAAGTTTTCGAAAGCGAACTACAAGAAATGGTACGTTCAAACATTCCTGGTAATGCTGCAAAATAAATATGTCTATATGGTGCATAAACAATATGTTCATATACTTCATCTGTAATAACATAGGCATCATATTTCTCCACAATTTTTGCAATGTCTAAAAGTTCTTCTTCTGTAAACACCTTGCCTATAGGATTAGATGGATTACAGAGAATAAGTGCCTTAGCCCCAGCCTTAAAAGCATCTTCTAAGGCATCTCTGTCAAAATCAAATGTCGGTGGCTTGAGTGGAATATAAATTGGCTGTGCACCACATAAGATGGTATCTGCTGCATAGTTCTCATAAAATGGTGAGAAAATAGCAACCTTATCTCCCACCTCACAAATGGACATCATTGCAGTCATCATTGCTTCTGTACTTCCACAAGTTACAACAATATTTTCATTTGGATCAATTTTAATCCCCATAAAGTGTTCTTGCTTTTTGGCTAATGCTTCTCTAAAATCTTGTGCCCCCCAAGTTACCGCATATTGATGGGGCCCTTCTATTGCTGCACGTTGTAATTCTTCAATTATTTCTTTAGGCGGATCAAAGTCTGGGAAACCTTGTGCTAAATTAATTGCCTCATACTGATTTGCAATACGTGTCATCTTCCTAATTGTTGACTCCTGAAATCCATCTAATCTATGACTAAGCTCTAACATTATAATTTCCTCCTCACTGTATACTCAGTATTTTCTTAAAGAAAATACAAAAAGCTGCCTTCTTAAGATAAGAAAGCAGCTTTCATTAAAGTGATACTTTACCTTCTTATCTGTCAAACCCACCTATGAGTTTGCTGGAATTAGCACCTTAAATAATTTTTTATTATTCAGGTTGCTGGGCTTCGTCGGGCCAGTCCCTTTGCCTCTCTAAATAAGAATCTCTTGCTATTACCGAGTTTTTTAATATGTTTAGTAGTATATATATAATTTTTTATAAAGTCAATAATATTTTAATATTTTTTATTTTTTGTACTCATCATCATCCTCTATGCCTCACCGGGTTACAATTTTTTCCATATTGCATATATTATAAGTAGTCATTTATCTTAAAGGACTGATAATTATGCTCAAACATCCTTTTGAACATCAACTTTCCTCAGCACTTAAACAATATAATTACTTCGTTCAAAAAGATTACTTAAACAATCTAAATTGTGCAACCTTATGCCATTGTACTGACGAGCAAGACTCTATCTTGCTCTTTAAAATAAATAAATTTTCTGCCTCAACTACTTCTAACTTTTTCACTTATGTTTTCAATGCACTTGCTACACTTACGACAACTATTGGTTTCATTTTAGAAAATACCAATGGTACGCTTAACTTTTATGTGGGGTTAGATGTTGCAGACTCTACCACAATAAGTAGTGAAATTTTTGTTCAAGGCTTTCTTGCTACTTTTCCAGATAGTGAAATAACATCCTTTAGCCAGCAAGATTCTAAGAACTTATTATCTGACCTATTAGATCCAGATAATTTCTCGGCTATTACTTCTACCATTGTCATTCCTAATAATACCGATTCTACTATTTCTCCTATCCTTCAGCATCTTACCGCACTTCTTACTTCTGAAAATTATGTTGCTCTATTTCTTGCAAATCCTATGGGCCTTTGCGAAAATGAAGATTTACTTGATACATTAACCTGCCTCTTTAATACCTTATCTCAATTTCAGCAAGCAAATCTTAACTGTTTTAAAGGAGTAGCTCACAATAAATCTTGTACACTTGCAACCAATCAGAGTTCAAGCTGTAGTAAGTCTTGTACAAATACAGATAACTGTAGCCACGGTTCTAGTGCAGCTGCCTATACTAACATTTCCCCCTCTACTTCAGTCCCCTTAGGCGATAGTTGCCGTACAGTTAATATAAGCACGACTTTCAATCATGCAGCTAGCACTAATCAAGGTACTTCTCACGCTACTGCTAACTGTAATACTAATGGTTGTTCTGAGGGAAACTCAGAGTCAAAAATGGATGCTACTAATCTTACGGATAATACAACCATTATCTACTCCAAGCAAAATAAAATAGCTATGGATGCACTTGCACGATTAACTGCTCTTATTGCTAGGCTTACTGCAAACAGTAATAATCCATTATTCTCATTTAGCGCTTTCTTTTTAGCACCACTTACTTCAACTTCAATCCGAGCAGGTTACACTTATGCCGGCTTAGCTAAAGATCCTACACTGAATCTAGAGCCTGCCTTTGTTACGACTTGGTCTAGTAATCACGCCATCTATTTACCTCTACTTAATAACCTTAAACACTTCCATATACCTCACTTTAACCTCCCCTGTCTCTCTAAGTCCTTTAAAGCTTGTACCCCCATTACTTCAACTGAGCTTTTAAATACCTTTTACAAGCCCTCTTCTTAAATTTTTAAATCCCTACTAAAAAAATATATTTACTTTGATTTAAATTGAGCATATAATATATCTAAATTCAACAACAATTCTAACTATTATTATTTATAAAGGGGGATTTATCATGAACTTTAATTCTAAACTCGTCCATGGGGGTATATCCGAGGATGCCACAACTGGTGCTGTTAGTGTTCCTATTTATCAAACCTCTACTTTTAGGCAAAGTAGTTTAGGACATCATAAGGGCTATGAATATTCTAGAACAGGTAATCCTACAAGGCATGCCCTTGAAAAACTTATTGCAGAACTTGAGGGAGGTGTTGCTGGTTTCGCCTTTGCTTCAGGTTTAGCTGCTTTATCAACTGTACTTATGCTTTTTAAAGCGGGAGATCATATTTTAATCTCTGATAATGTGTATGGGGGTACCTTTAGAGTAGTTGATAAAGTTTTTGTTAATTTAGGACTTACGTATACTTTGGTTGATACTTCTAATCTAGATGAAGTAAAATCAGCTATTACACCTAATAGCAAAGCTATTTTCATTGAAACACCAACCAATCCACTGATGAAATTAACAGACCTATCTGCTATTAGTTTACTTGCTAAACTTCATGGCTTACTAACAGTAGTTGATAACACCTTTTTAACACCTTACTTACAACGTCCTATTAAATCTGGCATTGATATTGTCGTTCATAGTGCTACGAAATATTTAGGTGGTCATAGTGATGTAGTGGCCGGTTTAGTAGTTGTTACAACCAATGAACTTAAAGAACGTATTGGCTTTTTACAAAATGCTGTTGGTGCCATCCTTGGACCTCAAGATAGCTGGTTACTTATGAGAGGCATTAAAACGTTAGCTGTTCGTCTAGATAGAGCTCAAGAAAATGCGCAGAAAATCGTTGCCCTTCTGCAAACTTTACCTGAAGTCAAACGCATCTATTATCCTAATATAGGTGCTATGATTTCCTTCGAATTGGATACAGCTGAACGTGCTAAAAAACTTATTAATAATGTAAAACTCATTGCCCTAGCTGAAAGTTTAGGTGGCGTTGAAAGTCTTATCTGCTTACCTGCAGCGATGACACATGCTTCTATTCCTGTAGCGCAAAGAGAAAAATTAGGAATTAAGGATAGTTTGCTTCGTCTATCTGTAGGTATTGAAAGTGCGGATGACCTTATAGAAGACCTTAAACAAGCACTCCAATAATTTTGTTTTAATAAGTTTTTCTCCTATAAATGATTTTTCATAAACTCAATTTGGGTAATCGAAAGGATGGTGCAATTATGCAGTATATTAATGATATTCGTGAACTTGTTGGGCATACCCCTCTTTTAAAACTTAATAATATTTCTCCTAGTGAAGACATTCATATATTTGGTAAACTTGAATACTTTAATCCTGGCGGTAGTGTGAAAGACCGCGTGGGGCTCAAAATTATTGAAACAGCTGAAAAACAAGGTTTACTCAAACCTGGTTATACCATTATTGAAGCCACTGCCGGTAATACTGGCATTGGCCTTGCATTAGCTGCTTTTGAAAAAGGCTATCACCTTAAGTTAGTTGTTCCTGCTAAATTTGCTGTTGAAAAGCAAATTTTAATGCAAGCCTTAGGTGCACAACTCATCGTAACGCCTACTGAAGAAGGTATCGAGGGAGCAGTTAAAAAGGCTAAAGAACTCTCTGAGCAAATTCCAAATTCCTTCATGGCAAAGCAATTTGATAATCCTGCTAATTTAGCAGCTCATAAACAAACCGGTAAGGAAATCTACGAGGCCTTAGATGGACAGATTGATGTTCTGGTTGCTGGGGCTGGTTCAGGTGGCACACTTATTGGTATTGCTTCTTATTTAAAGGCTCAAAATCCTAATATCAAAATCGTTCTTGCTGACCCTATAGGCTCTATTTTAGGTGGTGGTGAAGAAGGAACTTATCATATCGAAGGTATTGGTAATCACTTTATCCCTTCTATCTTTGATAGGCATTATATTGATGAAGTAGAAAAAATTTCTGATGAAGAAGCTTTTTATTATGTTCAACTTCTAGGTAAAAAAGAAGGTGTCCTTGTCGGTTCTTCTTCTGGTGCAGCCTTAGCTGCTGCCATGAAGCAAGCTTATAAATTACATGCTAAACATCCTACTCCTTCTTCTAAACCATTTAATATTGTAACTATCTTCCCTGATCGTAGCGATCGCTACTTTAGTCAAAACCTTTATAACTTTGATATGAATCTATCTGACTTTAGGTTTAACGATCTTTTTGATAACTGGGCAACCCATTATGATGAATCTGTATTTGCTAAAAAAGGTGAGTACTATGAGGTATTTGAAAACTATGAAGGCATTCTTGAAGCTACAGTGGATGCTATTAACTTACCTAGCGGTGCTACCGTTTTGGATATTGGTAGTGGTACAGGTAATTTAAGTATTACTGCTGCAAAAAAAGGATATGAAGTCACAGCTATTGAACCTAATCTTAAGATGCGACAAATTGCTTCCTCTAAATATCCTCTTATTCCTGTTCAAAATGGCAGCTTCTTAACATTGCCTATCCCTGACCATAGCATTGATGCCATTATTTCTAGTTATGCTTTCCATCACCTTTCAGATGATGAAAAAGCCAAATCTGTCAAATTCCTTGTAACCAAGCTTACTTCTAGAGGCAAAATCATCATTACGGACACTATGTATGAGACACCTAAAGTAGGTGAACAACTTCTTAAAGAAAGCTTAGATAAAGGTGCTACAGCTCTTGCAAATGATTTAAAAACTGAGTTCTATACAACCCATGATGTACTTAAACAAATACTTGAAGATGTTGGCTTTAAAGTTTCTTTTAAAAAGCAAAATAAATTTGTATGGATTCTTATTGCTGAAAGATATAGTGAAACCAACTAAAGCCTTAAAATATACATGTACGTAAGTTGTTTTCTCCCAATGATGTCACATTGCTAAAGACTATGAATAACTAAAATTTATAAATGTGAAATCTATAATCCGACTCACATTATTACTTGAAATTTACAATAATAGTAAATCTTTTATCCTATTATTCACAATTATAGACAGGTGTGATATACTTCTTTTAATATTTAAAGCTTGCTCATTTATAAATACTAATGAGCTTATTGAAGGAGGTTATCATTTGTCTGTTATTACCTATAAATGCCCTAACTGTGGTGGGCATTTAAACTTTGACCCTGATAGTCAAATGTCAAAATGCGATTTTTGCCTCAGTACATTTACAAATGAAGAACTAGAAAAACTTTCAACTAAAGCAGTTCACTCTGAAGATGCTAAAGAAATTATTGAAGATGCTAGTGATGATACAGATAAAAAGCAAGATGGTGAACCATCTTTACTTTATACTTGCCCAAGTTGCGGTGCCGAAATCATTACAGATGAAACTACATCTGCTATGATTTGTTGCTACTGTCATAACCCTGTCGTGTTTTCTAAGCAACTTGAAGGGGAATTTAGACCTTCTAAAGTCATTCCGTTTAAACTCAGCCGGGACCGTGCCCAAGAAGCTTTCATGGCTTGGCGTAAAAAGAAAAAATTCTTACCTAATGATTTTTCATCACCTTCGCAACTAGAAAAAATGGCTGGTCTCTACATTCCTTATTGGCTTGTAGATTGTGATACCTCCGGTAACTTAAGCGCACGTGCCACAAGAAGTTCTTCTTGGATTTCTGGAGATTACCGTTATACCAAGACAGATGAATATGCTATTTATCGTGAAGCAAACATGGCGTTTAATCATATTGCTCATGATGCTTCAAGTAAAGCTGATGATCAGGTCATGGATAGTATTGGCCCTTTTAACTTTAACGAGCTAACGGACTACTCTCACTCATACCTTTCTGGTTTCTTAGCCGAAAAGTATGATGTAGATAAAGATGCTGTTTATCCTGAAATCAAAAAACGTGTTGAAAAAGCCGTTACGGTTACACTTCGTGAATCTATTCATGGTTATTCTAGTGTCATTGTCAACGGCTCACACGTACGACTTCATAAAACACGTTTTCATTACACATTAATGCCTGTATGGATGCTTACTTACCTTTATAAAGGGGAAACTTATATGTTTGCTATGAATGGGCAAACTGGTAAACTCTATGGGCGACTGCCCCTAGATAAAGCTAAGGTATTCAAATTCTCTGTCCTTATCTTCCTAATTACATTCATTGTTTGCTTTATAGGGGGGATATTCATATGAGAAAATCACGTAGCTTTTTAATCAATTTTTTCTGTTTATTATTATGTTTTACAATGTTTGTGCCTACTTTATTTGCAGCACAAACAACTAAAAAGACTAGTTCACAAAGGGTTTTTGATTATGCTTCTCTTTTAACAGGAGATGAAATTGAAGGTCTTGAAATCAAAATTAATGAAATCGAACAAACTTATAATCAAAATATTTATATCTTAACTACAGATGATGCTGAAGGCAAAGCTACTCAAGCCTATGCAGATGATTTCTTCGAGAACTTTGGTTTTGGACATAATGATAAGACAGGTGTTTTACTCCTCATTGATATGGATAATCGTCGCGTGCATATCTCTACTTCGGGCACAGATATTTCATATTTTACGGATGCACGTATTCAACTTGTTATTGATAAGTTTTATGATGAACTAAGAGCGGGTGAATACTATAACGTAGGTAAAATCTTCTTAAAACAAGTGGAAGCTATTGTTTCCAATCCTATACCTAGTACGACTACTGAAAAAACATCTCTTCCTAGAGCGCCACTTGCAATGGAAGATTATCTATTAAGAGGTGGAATTGCTACACTTATTGCATTTATAGTTTCTATGATTACTTACTTTGCAATTTGTCATAGCTATACACATCCACGATTTACACAACCTGTTATTGCACCAGATCGAAGTTCTGTGCATTATACAGATAAAAAAGATATGTTCGTGCATACACATACTACTAAAGTCCGCATTAGAGATGATTCCAATTCCGGTGGCGACGGATTTGGTGGTGGAAGCTCTACACATACCTCTAGTGGTGGTGGTACTTTTGGCGGTGGTGGGCGTGACTTTTAAAGTATCTTTAAGGTCGGGTGACAAAAAAAGATATCGACTAAGGTCCGTTGGTGATTGGGTGAGGTACTGGCTACACCTCACCCAATCACCAACTTTTAATCGATACCCTTTTTGGGCAACTTTGGCGAAGAGGTGGAAAAGAAAAGTTAACTCATTAACTTATTCCCTGGAGAAAGGTAGCCTTGCTACTTTATAAAAACTACTTTATAAAAAAAGCCTCACGAAATTATGAATAATTTCGTGAGGCTTTTTTTATTATGCTATTTTAAGGTTTGTTTTTTATAATGCCTTTGAAGCTGCGTGTTGGTGGGCTTTTTTGATGAGTTTTTTGTAGATTTCTACGATTTGTGGTTCGTTGCAGTGGGTTGCAATCTCATCTAGTGTGAGCCATTTGACACCACTATTTTCGGCTTCGTTGATGTGGAGCTGTTCGTTTTCATCTGCTATAAGGATGTAGGCTACTGAGAGGTGCATATGTGTTGGTACATAAGCGCCTTTTTTTACATGGCCCCATACTGGCAGGATATCAAGGCTTGCCATTTCTGGCATGAGTGGCTCGATATTTTGTACGCCAGTCTCTTCTCTTGCTTCTTTGAGTGCTACATAAAGTAAGTCATCATCTCCATCTGCATGCCCACCTGTCCATGCCCATGTTTGATATATATTATGATGTACCATAAGTACCTTGTCTAATGTTTTATTCATGATAAAACCTGAGCTTGTAAGGTGCCCTAACTCATTTTCTCTTAGCAGTATGTTATATGGGTAGTCCTTAATATATTGTAAGATAACTCTTTTCTCTGCTGCTTCTTGCTCATTTACAGGCTTATATGCTGTAATTTCATCAATATAGTTCATTTATTTTCCTCTTTCTTTGTTCCTAGCTCTGCGCATTATTTCATATTCTTAGCTACAGCTATGCCATTCTTCATTTTGTGCCAAGCCATTATTCTTCATAATATATTCCGTATTTTGTATGGCCTCATCAATGGAATTTAACTTGCCCTTTGCCTTACTGTTTTCTTTACGCCTTGATTCAAAGAAAAGAAAAGCCAAATTTTTAATGGGTAAAAGCCATAAGTCCAAATTATAGAGAGTAGTCCCTATATTTATGCAAGTAGCCTTCTTATTTTTACTCTTCTGCCTAATCTCACGAATAATTTCTAGTACTTCTGAGCTTGTTCCAACTTGTAGACGACCATTTTCATACATAATATTATATATCACCCTGTTCGCACTCCTTTATATAATACCCTTTACTTTATGTTTATGCATTAAGTCATTATTGTATAAGCTTTTATTATATAAATTTTTATTGTGCGAACTAATTTATTACTTAAATGATAGCTTGAATTTTTTATCCACTACTGTTATCTTACAGCTTCCACCATCTACTAATTGACCAAATAAAATTTCATCTACTAGAAGTGGTTTAAGTTCATCTTCAATAAGTCTTGCAATTTCTCTTGCACCAAACTCTGTGGAGATACCCTTTTCTGCAATATACGTGATACATTTTTTATCAAAGGTTAATTGGATATTCTTTTCTTTAAGAATTTCCTTAAATTTATTTAACTCTTTTTTCGCAATGAGCTTTGCCATTTCTTCATTAATATGATTAAAGACAACAACGCTACTTAATCTATTTCTAAACTCTGGTGTAAATACCTTTTTAACCTCATCTTGAATAGCTTCTCCTTCCATTGTTCTTTCACCAAAACCTACAAGTTTCTTACCAATTCTAGATGCACCTGCATTAGACGTCATAATTAAAATAACATTTCTAAAGTCCGCCTTTCTACCTTGGTTATCCGTAAGAGTTGCATAGTCCATGACTTGTAATAAGATATTAAAAATATCTTGATGTGCCTTTTCTATTTCATCTAAAAGTAATACACAATAAGGTGTTTTACGAATAGCATCCGTTAATAATCCGCCCTCTTCATAACCTACATACCCTGGTGGTGAACCAATAAGTTTGGAAGCTGTATGTTTCTCTGTGTATTCACTCATATCAAAACGAATTAGTTTAACACCTAACTCATTAGCTAAACATTTTGCAATCTCTGTTTTACCTACACCTGTTGGCCCTACAAACAGGAAGCTTGCCACTGGTTTATTGCCATCGCTAAGCCCTGCCCTAGATAGTTTAATAGATTTAACGATTTGCTTAATGGCCTGATTTTGACCGAAGATTTGCCCTTCAAGTACACCTTCAAGTTGTTTAAGTGCTGTTACTTCTTTCTTCTCTACTGTTTGTTTTGGAATATGACAAATCTTAGAAAGTGTTTCTTGAATCAGCTCTACATCAATGACCTTCTTCTTGCCTTTTTTATCTTTAACCGTATTACATGCTCCTGCCTCATCAATAAGGTCAATTGCCTTATCTGGCAAAAATCTATCATTAATGTATTGATGACTTAATTCTACTGCTGCCTTAATCGCTTCATCTGTATAAGTGACGCCATGATATTTTTCATAATGCACTTTAAGTCCATTTAAAATTTCTATCGTCTCTTCTACACTTGGTTCCTTCACTTCTATCGTCTGAAATCTTCGTACTAGGCCTTTATCCTTCTCAAAGTACTTTTTATATTCTTCATAGGTTGTCGCACCAATGAACTTAATATGCCCATCTGTTAAATAAGGTTTTAAAAGATTAGATGCATCTAAAGAGCCTGCTCCTAATGCACCTGCTCCTACAATATTATGAATCTCATCAATATAAACAATTGGCTTATCTAACTTTTTAATAGTATCTAATATTTTTTTAAGACGTTTTTCAAAATCCCCACGATATTGTGTGCCTGCAAGAACACTTCCTAAATCCAATTCAAAGATTTGTGCACCCTTTAATAAATCTGGTACCTTTCCTTCATTAATGCGCTTTGCAAGCCCTAATGTGAGTTTAGTTTTACCTACACCAGGTTCACCTACATGAATAGGATTATTCTTTTGTTTTCTGCACAACACTTGAATCGTACGAATGATTAAATCTTCACGCCCTACCAATGGTTCATCCGTTTTCTCTGCTTCTTCATTTAAGTTTCTTATATATTCTTCAAAGCCTGATGGCATTGCATCTTCTTCATCTTCTTCAGCTTCTTCTTCCGCATATTCTGCTGCAGTAGATTTAGTTAACTCACCTTTACTATTTTTAACGAGGCTTAAACTATGTTCTTTTTCCTCTTCTTCTAAATGACAAAGGTCAAAAAGTAAGTCCCTTTTCGTTACACCTTGTTCTAAAATATAATAAACCCCATAGCTTTCTGGTAAATCCATAATAGCTGCTAATAAGTGATCAAATTCAATCTGATTCTTACCACTATTAATCACTTGTTCTGTAGCTCTTAAAAGGGCTTGCTGTAAACTAAAGCTCTCCACAGGGTCTACATGTTCTACTTTATCCATATTTTCGTCTAAATAAGCTGCTATATTGTTTCGAAGTACATTTATATCCCCACCACAACTCTCAAAAGCTTCTTTAAAAATCTTTTGACCACACATTACCAAAATAATATGTTCAGGTGTAATGTATTCGTGCCCCAATTTAGCTGCTAATTCATTAGCCTGGGCAATAATTTTGCCCACTAATGCTGATATATACATATTTACACCTCTTCTACACTAAGTTTAAATGGAAAACCTTCTTCCTTTGCCCACGCCATAGCTGTTCCAGCTTTAGTCATGGCAATATCATATGAGTAAATTCCCGCTACGCCGCTACCATTCTTGTGAACCTCTAGCATAATCTTATTAGCTTCCTCAATCTTCTTATTAAAAATTTGTGTTAATACTTCTACCACGAATTCCATTGTTGTATAGTCATCATTATGCATCACTACCTTGTATTGTTTAGGCTTCTTCACTTTAGCTTTACTTTTCTGACTTACTACATGTTTTGGTTCCATATTCATTCCTTCCTTACTACTTACATTCTACTCTCATTTTATCACAAAACACAAAAAAATGGGCATCATGAACCTAGTTCCCTAGTATTTCATAACACCCATCTTAAACCATTATACTTAGCACATTCTCTATTTTCTTCTACTCTTGAATTAACTCATTCTCTATTTTTTTGCTCTTCAATTAACTCATTACTTTTTCTTTTTATATCTAATGTATAAAAAACCTAGCTGAGACAGTGGGGTACCGCTAGTCTACCTTCGAGCGCTCGGTTTATCGCGCTGTAATCTGATGCTGGTCTTAGTGAAGCGATTTAAAGCGTTTTTAGGTGGAGCGTCCAAACGAAGTGTGTTTTCCACCGTTGCTTTGAATCACAAACTTAGAGCAGCACAGATTGCGGAGAGTGTAGCTAGCAGTGCCACACTGTCTCAGCGGCCCTTTTTATGACACCGTTAAATGTACATATTTTTCTTTAGTTCGATTGTTACGTAGCCGCCTTCTATTGTTACCTTCGCCTCATCTACCATCATGCCTATGAGTAATAGTTGGCTTGTTTCACCTGGATCCCCTGAACCTGCTAGTTCCCAGTATATATCCTCGATACCTTCATTTTTTTGTTTTTGTAAAGATTTTTCCATTCCCTCTAACTTATGGGCACAATTGTCACTATAATTAGACCTAAACGAAATAATAGCTTGGTTTTCTACTTTCTTTATGTTGGAGCTTATATCATTCCCACCTATTCCAAAAAAGAATATAGTTAGCTCTTCCACAATTTTAGCTATTTTTTTTTCGTCATGTAGCATATCTGTCATCTCCTAATATCACCACTGGTGAACTTTTTCATAAAACTTTCCAATAATGGTATCATTATTATAGCAACAAATCCTGCTGCAAATCCATTATTATATAAATTTAATCCTAAATACATTTGAGTCGTCGATGTCACTATAGAAGTATGCAGTATGCCTGCAATGATTCCTGCAACAAGTCCAAATTGCCCTGCAATCGGCGCTAAACTTGAACTAAATAATGCTGCTAATTGAATAGATGGCATTGCTGGTGTGAAAATTTTTATCTGAGCGGCAATATATACACCTAGCATACATGGTATAAAGTTTTTCATATGTACCCCGAAGGCTCCAAATCCAAATACCGTAAGAATACCACCTACTACTGGCCCTGATAAGTCGCCACCTATTAGTAATATATAAGTTAAACCAACGCTACCTACCGCTGCCATATTCATTAGTGTATTGCCTATACCATCCATTAGAATAAAATCCGCAACCGCACGCCCTGGGTGACGATGGATTTTTAACATACTCTTAATTTGTCCTTTGTTAATCCATGCCCCATAGCAAAAAGTACTTATAAAATATCCATATAATACTAATACAAGCCATACTGGTCTACCTTCTTTCCAGATAAACACGGATTCACTCTCTAGTCCAAAAGCCTTTAAAATGCTCACAATTGCAAACCCGAGTATTCCTGCCGAAAAGCCTACATTAAATAAACTGTAACCCATATGCATGGATGCCGTATGCATAGATAATGACGGCAATATAAATCCAATTAATATACCTATTAATATTGCAAACACCATATTAACAGCAGTAGAAAATGGTAATAAATATACTATTTCTGTTACTAGGGGGGCTAAACATGTTCCAAATAATCCTGTATATACATATCTGCGTACACTTACACCTTGCATTCTGGCATAAAGCATTGTCCCTATTAAAATAGGGATAACATTAATTGGATTTTTACCAAATAACCCAAAGCCTGCATTAATAAAGAATACGGCCAGTGTTAACCCTGTAATTGGTACATTTAACTTACACATAATAACAGCTACAGCTATCATCATAAGAGCACCGTTAAAAAATGCCGCACCATAGTTTGTTAACTCAAAATAATCCGTTATAAGTGCATCCCTTGAAATAATAATTTGCTTCATACCTTCAAAAATCTCTATAGGTGAATTGACGCAAAATGCTAATCCTATAAAAAATATAATCGTTATTATAAAAAACCTCTTTAATTGCTGTTGTTCTAATTCATTTACTATCTTGTCACTCATCGGTCACTTCCTTTCCTATTATATCGCCCTTTCATTTTACTTGAGACGCTAGCCTTTATGCAAGTTTTCATACCTCTTCTATAAAAAACAGGTATCATTTGCATTAATAGTTCTGTAAATGATACCCGTTTATATTTTATTTTTTTACTGTCGTATACTTTGATAAGTAGTCTATCAGTTTAGGTAAATCCTCTTTTTGAATTTGATTTTTATAAAAATTTACACCTGAATAACGCCCACTATAAATAATAATTGTATGCTTCTTAATGTCTACATCTGTAATACTGCTTTTTCGAATATTTACCTGCCTACCTAACCTCTTAATAATAAACTCACTATCTGTAATCTCAATTTCTCTTACCCATAAGCAGGTTAAATAAAATACAAGCCATAAAATGAGTACGGTAAGTACTCTTTGCCATGCACCTGCCCATATACTTGCAATTACCATTATTGCACTAAATCCTAACACTATTTTTCCTTCACCATTACCTCTAACTTTCATGAGTGTATTGCCCCTTTCTCTCTCTATGGGTTTCTCTTAATCTTAAGCCTTACAATGATTTATTGATTGTTTTGTATTTTTAGTATACCATAAATATATTTAAATTTTATGAATTTGTTATATTTATTTTTCAAATCCTTTTATATAATCTTTTAATATCATAAAAGGGTATGTTATGAAATCGATTAAAACGTCTCATCACATACCCCTTTATACTCTATATTATAAGCTTTTATAAAGCTGCTGTATAATCTTCAATAAATCCTTGTCCTAATACTTCACGTACATCTGCAATTGTTACAAAGGCATTTTCATCAATTTCTCTAATGAGGTCACGAAGTCTTGTAATCTCTTTTTGTGAAACAACTACGAATAGCATTTCTTTATCTGCCCCTGTATATTTTCCATTTGCCTTAATTCCTGTTACGCCTCTAGGGATTTTTTCCATTATTTCTTGGGCAATAATATTATTTTTGTCTGACATAATAAATACTGCTTTTGCATAGTTTACACCTTCAAGTACATTTGTAATGACCTTAGATGTAATGTAAACAGAAATAATCGCATACATTGCCTTATTAGAGCCAAATACTAAAAGTCCTAATAAAATAATTAAACTATCAATTCCAAGCATAACTTTTGCAATAGGGAATTTAGGATTAATAAAACGGATAATTGCTGCAAGCATATCTGTTCCACCTGTTGTAGCGCCTGCGCGAAGTACAGTTCCTACACCTAAACCTAAGATAACCCCTCCAAATACACCACCTAAAAGTAAATCACCATTTACATTAAAGATATTTGGAATAAACTCTGTATACCATAATGCGCAGCTTAATAAAATAACTGACCATAATGATTTCTTAGCAAATTCAAAGCCACGCTGTTTAATACTAATTACAAATAACGGTACATTAAGCACAAAGTTTGTCACCCATAATGGAATTTCAAATCCAAGTAATTGCAATGAAACCGTCTTTACAATAATTGTAATCCCTGAAATACCACCAGTTACAAGTCCTAGTGGTGAAGTAAACCAGTTAATCCCTAAGGCTAAAATTGTTACGCCTAAAAGAATCATTAAAAATTCATTTTTTTTAATCAATAATCTCTTCATTTCTTCTCCTTACTTTATTTTGTCATACGTTCTAGTGATTTTTGACAAAAAGAAAAAGCTGTTATTATTATAATCAGCTTTCCCCCTTTTATTTCATTTCATTATAACGCATTTGGAAGACTTTGTATATCTAGCTTAATATATCCCTCTTCTTTTATAATATTTAATTTTTTCCCTGATAAATCTACTTCAAAGTTTACAAAGCTTGAAAATAAATCTACATCACGTAAAACATGAATAGTAATCCAATCATTACAAGGCGTTGTCCTCACCAAAATAGCTCTAGATAATGGAAACTGAAAACGTGACATTCCAGGAATACGCAGCTCCATATTTACTGGATAAAAATCTGTTTCAATAAAATAATCTTTATCCCCTTCTCTTTCTATAATACGATATTCTAAGTTCGTTGTTATTTTATCAGTGTTCATCTAATCCTCCTTTTATAGAGACTTTTTTAATAATTTTTATTAAAAAATATACGCTCCTTATAAGTCCATAAATTTAAGTATTTCCTAGGCTTTATATACTATTTCTCTGACTATTTGACATTATTTTACTCTTGTTACAATGCTATCAATTCTTGAGAAAGCTTATCTTATCCCCTATAATGAGTATAACATTTTTCCCCAGAAATAGCCGCTCTTTATAGGGGGCATCAGTTTCAAAACTTAAAAACGGTTAATCTTATATGTCCGTTATTATTAAATACTTAGGAGACTTAACTATGGAAAGTTTATTAATGGAAGCAGAACGCTGCTTAAAATGTAAAAAACCAAGATGTAAACAACATTGTCCTATTGCAACACCTATTCCTGACGTAATTACACTTTTTCAGGAAAACAAACTGCACGAAGCTGGACAAATGCTTTTTAATAATAATCCTCTTTCTGCAATTTGTGCCATTGTCTGTCCTCATGAGGATCAATGCAAAGGTTACTGTATCAAAGGCATCAAAGGTGAACCTGTAAGCTTCTGTGATATTGAGCGTTACATCTCATCTCAATATCTTGAAGAACTTACAATTGAAAAAGCACCTAATAATAATCGTAAAATTGCCATCGTAGGTTCCGGTCCTGCGGGAATTACTGCAGCCATCCTTTTGGCTCAAAAGGGTTATAATATTACAATGTTTGAACTACGTGACCGCATCGGCGGTGTACTTACTTATGGTATCCCTGAATTTAGATTACCTAGAAGCATTGTAAACAACTTAGAAAATAAACTACTTCAATTAGGTGTTAATATTAAACCAAATACTCTTGTAGGACCTGTCATTACTTTAGATAAACTACTTTTCGATGGTTATGATGCAATCTTTATTGGGACAGGTGTATGGAATCCTAAAACCCTTAATATTAAAGGTGAAACTTTAGGTCATTCTCATTATGCTATCGATTATCTTAAAAATCCTTCAAGCTATAAACTTGGTGAACGTGTTTGCGTTATCGGTGCAGGTAATGTCGCAATGGATGCTGCTAGAAGTGCCAAATATTATGGTTCAAAAGATGTAACTATCTGTTATCGCCGCGGCGAAGAAGATATGACTGCTACAAAAGTTGAAATCGGAGAAACTAAAGAAGACGGTGTTATTTTTGACCTCTATAAAAGCCCTGTAGAAATTACTGATGAAGGCGTTATCTTCGTAACTACTCAAAAAGTTACAAAAGAAGATGGGTCAGTCTCTCTTGAAACCATTCCAGGTTCAGAGCAGCTCTTCCCATGTGACTCAGTCATCATCGCCGTAAGCCAAGTGCCACAAAGCAATATCGTTGCAACAAGTCCAACACTTGAAACTAAATTTGGACTTCTTGTAACAGATGAAAAAGGTCACACAACTAAACAAGGTGTATTCGCCTGTGGTGACGTTGTAAGTGGCGCTAAAACAGTAATCGACGCTGTAGTAGCTGCAAAACTCGTTGCCGAAAGCATCGACGAATACTGCAACGCCTTACCACATAGCCAAGACTAATGTTATAAAAATCCGTAGCCACACAGGCTATGGATTTTTTATAGTTTTTACCTATTTCAAAAGATACTTATGCAGTAACGCCTCTAGTTTGCAACTATCTAGTTAACCTACTGATACATCAAACAATCTATCTCCTAATCCTTTGGCCCCACTCACACCCTAAAGTTAGTACAAAAGTGCTGCTGCCACCACGCTCAACTCCGGTTGGTGTGGATAAGATAGATATATAGTTTTATCTCGACTTCGACCGCAGGGAGGGAGAAGGAAAACTATATATCTATCTTATCCATGCCGCCCACACAAAAAAGGCGGTAGCACTTTCGTACCACCACCTCTTTTATCTTTTATTTCGGAGACTATCTCCGGCACCATTTGTTCCAGAACTCATTGTGTTTTTAAATCCACTGCTAGAATTACGTGCTTCTTTTTCATTATCAAGCTCACTTTGAATCTTAGCGTCTAAGGTATTATGCTTTGACATACTGGTTACTCCTTTTGCATTCAAGAATCTACATTAAAAGTATTCCCCTTTTTATTTCGCTCTATGTACGCAAAATTTATAAGCTCCAGTCACCAATCATAATTTTAAATATGATCTAACATAACTCACCTAAGATTTAAACACGCTCTTTTTTATTGTTCTTTGCTTAGTTTAATGAATTCTTCGATATCCTCAGCTACGATTGCTAAAGAATTTCTCCAGAATTCAGGTTTTGTTACCTCAATGCCAACTGTTCTTGTAACATCAGCAATTTTAAGTTTACCTGTTACTGAAAGCAGTTTTTTATAATCTTTTACAAAGTCTTGGCCTTTTTTAAGGTACTCTGCATATAAACCTTTTGCAAATAGTAAACCAAATGCATATGGGAAGTTATAGAAGTTTGCATCTGCATAGTAGTAATGAGATTTCCATGTCCACATATATGGATGTAAGTAGTTTGGATCTAAACCATCGCCATAAGCTTCTCTTTGTGCATCTAACATAAGGTTTTTGATTTCTTCAACTGTAAGTGGACTATCTTTTCTATGTTCAAATACAGCTGTTTCAAATAAATATCTTGAATAAATATCTACGATAACTTGTGTAGCATCACTAATTTCTGTTTCTAAGATAGCAAGTGCTTCTTCTCTTGAACCTTCTTTAATGGCTGCTTTTTTTACAATTGTTTCGCAGAAGTTAGATGCTGTTTCAGCAAGAGGCATTGGATAACTTGTATTTAAGATACTTTCATTATTTAAACAATCTCCATGGAAACCATGACCTAATTCATGTGCCATAGTAATCGTGTCACCGAAATTATTACCATAGTTTAATAAGAATCTACTCTCACCAATGCTACGAATATTGCAGCAGAATGCACCACCTACTTTACCTTCTTTAGGAAGTACATCAATCCAATGATTATCAAAAGCTGTTCTTGCATAATCACCTAAGCTCTCATCAAATGTTCTAAATTGCTTTTCTACGAAAGCCTTACCTTGTTCATAATCATATTTCATTTCTTTTTCAACAACTGGTGCATACATTTCATAGAATGGTAAACCATTGCTATAACCTAAGATTTCTGCTTTTCTTCTAAGATATTTTCTAAAGATAGGCATACTTTCTTTCATCGCTTCAATCATAGCATCTAATGTTGCTCTATCCATACGTGATTCTTCTAAAGTCATAGCAAGTGGTGACTCATATCCTCTAAGTTCCGCCACTGTAAGTACTTCACCTTTAATGCCATTAAGTGCTGCGGCAATACCATCTTCTATTTTTGTGTATGATGCAATTTCTGCCTCATATGCACGTTTTCTTAACTCTTTATCTGAATCATATGCCATGTTAAGTACAACAGTAAGTGGTAAAGATTCCATTTTTCCATTTATCTCAATGTCTACTTTATGGTTGGCAATAAGTAAGTTTTTATAGTTAACCCATGCTGTAGAACCTGTATTTTTAAGTTTTGCAAGCATTGCTTCTTCTTTTTCACTAAGTAAATGTTTATTTTGTTCAACTTTTTCTTTAAGGTAGAAATCAAACTCTTTTAAGCGATCTGATGCTGCAATGATGCCATCTAAATCTTTGATTTCACTAATCCAGTTACTCATACGTGTTTCTGCTTCTGCAGTTTCACTGAACTTTTGATCAATGATTGCTTCGTATTTTGTGCCTTCTTCATCTTTTGCATTAACACTTGTTGTAAGAGATGCAAATACGCCAAGCTTTTCAAATGTCATTGCCAGTTCTTCACTAAGAGTAATGTAGTTCTCTAGTTTAGTCCCTTCATCTTCATGATTAGCTGTTACCTCTACGCTCATTGTATTTAATCTGTGAATTAATTTATCTAATCTTACTAAATCATTTTGGAAGTCTGGCCCTGAAAATGATTCATATAATCTTCTTAAGTCCCAATTCAAATCCATCTTTATATCCTCGTCTTTCTTTTTAGTCTTCATTTATCAAGTATTTTATCACAAAATTACCTTAACTTATATATTTTTAAAATAAATTATGTTTTCTTTTTAAGATTTACTCACCAAAAAAGGGGCCTTGCGCCTATAATGCCCAGCCCCTTACTATAGTTTTATTTTGTCTAACTACTCCTGTACTTTCTTTAAGACAACAAATACATAGCTATCTTCTGCATTAATGCGGTAAACACCTATACCCTTTAGTGCATGTACACCTATATATGCCAAATCTCTTGCTACGATTTCTTCACAGTCAAAACCTTCTTTCTCAAAGATTTCATATCCTGTAGTATCGGCTAACTTTTTAAGTTCTTTCGCCTCATCACGAATTTCTTTTGAAAGATTTTCATTTGCCCAAGCCCATACCCATACTTTCTCTGTATAGTCCCATGAACCTATACATGCAATATCAAAAGTAAGTGACTCACCTGCTTCATTTTTAAATTCTAATGATTTTTCTTTTTGATGAAAAACATATTTTGTATATGCCTTTAGATTATACTTCTCTATAAGTTCTTTCTGTTTTTCATGGACTTCATTACAACATTCATTTAAAAATCCTTCAAATTCTTTTTCTGTCATCTTGTACTCCTTTATTTCACTAGTCTATTCTTAAATTTTCTATTAGTTATCTACATAGATTTCACATTTATAAATTTTAGTTATTCATAATCTTTAGCAATGTGAACTCATTTGGAGAAACTAATTTACCCAAATGTATACTTCAAGGTTTTAGTTTGTTTCTCTATAGATTTCATATTTATACCTATACTATTATACACCTTTCTAGCTTGTCCGACATTAAACTAAATTATCAGTATATTTTATAAGTTTTTATTATATTTTTACATCTTTTTTGTCTATTTTACTTAAATATTTTATTATATATTGTTTTTACTAATTTTAATTAGTACAATAAAATAACTATGGGATACTAATAAAGTAGAGGTGATTATTAAAATGGATAAAAAATTAAGAGTAGGTATCGTTGGCGGTACTGGTATGGTAGGACAACGTTTTATAACATTACTTGAGAACCATCCGTTCTTTGAGGTTAAAGTAATTGCTGCAAGTAGTCGTTCTGCTGGTCAAGTTTATGAAAAAGCGGTTGAAGGTAGATGGAAAATGGCTACTCCAATCCCTGAAAACGTGAAAAATATGATCGTTATGGATGCTGCAAAAGTGGAAGAAGTAGCTTCTCAAGTTGACTTCGTATTCTGTGCAGTAGATATGAAAAAGGATGAAATCAAAGCGCTTGAAGAAGCTTATGCAAAAACAGAAACTCCAGTTGTATCTAACAACTCAGCGCATAGATGGACTCCTGATGTACCAATGGTTGTTCCAGAAATCAATGATAGTCACTTAGAAGTTATTGCAGCACAAAGAAAACGTCTTGGTACTACAAGAGGTTTCATCGCTGTAAAACCAAACTGTTCTATCCAAAGCTATGTACCAATGCTTTCTGCATTATTAGAATATGAACCAACAACAGTTGTAGCTTCTACTTACCAAGCTATTTCTGGTGCAGGTAAAACATTCAAAGAATGGCCAGAAATGATGGATAATGTTATTCCTTATATCGGCGGAGAAGAAGAAAAAAGTGAACAAGAACCACTTCGTATTTGGGGACGCGTAGAAGATGGTCAAATCGTTAAAGCTGATGGCCCAGTTATTACAACACAATGTATTCGTGTACCTGTTTTAGATGGTCACCTTGCTACAGTATTCGTTTCTTTCAAAAAGAAACCAACTAAAGAACAAATTCTTGAAGCTTGGAAAAACTATAGTGGTAAACCACAAGCATTAAATCTTCCAAGTGCACCAAAACAATTCATTCATTACTTCGAAGAAGATAACAGACCACAAACTCATTTAGACCGTAACACAGAAGGCGGCATGGCTGTATGCGTTGGTCGCCTTAGAGAAGATACTGTTTACGATTACAAATTTGTAGGTCTTTCTCATAATACATTAAGAGGTGCAGCTGGTGGCGCTGTACTTATCGCAGAATTACTTACAGCTGAAGGTTACATCACAGCTAAATAAATAACTTCGGATTTTCTAAAGGTGTTGGCAACCGTATATGAGGGCCAAGGCTGGTATGGATAAGTGAGAGAGCTAAGTCTCCTTAGCCCTCACTTCGCTGTAAGCCTAGATAAACCTAGTTCTCTCACTTATCCACACCGAATTAGGTTTGGAACGGTTGCAAGTACTGGCACCCTTAGGTAATTCCTACGTAACGGATTAATGAAATGGTTCTATTACATATATTTACATATATTGTAGTAGGGCCATTTTTACTTTATCTTCTTGTTCGAACAAGACACATCCTCCTGGATGAGGTTGGGTGAGTAGATTGCTTTGTTGAAGTTTCTTAAATAATGGTGACTGCAAAGCTTGTCTTAAGGTAATATCTTTTAGATTTGTATCTGAGTAAGGTGAGAAAGGACATGGCTCGGCCCCACCTTGCGCATTGATATGAAAGAATCCCCTTCCTGCTGCTAGACAACCTCCGGATAATTTTTCATCTCCTGGAAAAGAAATAAAAAGCATATCCTCATTGTTACGTCGTAGTTCCTTTAAACGATGAATTAAATAAAATCTTTCAATCTCTGTAGTTGCTAGATTTCGTGTTTCTACAGTAACTGGTGCATACTCTACATAAAAAACTATTTTGCATCCTTGTGATTGTAAATTACTAAGAAATCTATCTGATGTTACATTATAAATATTCTCTGTTGTAACTGTCACAGATACACCATATAAAATTTTCTTTTCATGTAGTTTTGCCATCGTAGCTATTAGTTGTTCGTAAACGCCTTCCCCTCTTCTATGATTAGTCTGATCCTTTTCTCCTTCTATGCTTAAAATAGGAATAAGGTTCCTATTTTTTTCAAATACGCTCAAATTTTCTTCATTCATTAATGTCCCATTAGTAAATACAGGAAATAAAACTTCTGGTATAGCTCCCGCCTTTTCAAGTACTTCCATTCTAAGCATTGGCTCTCCACCTGCTAATAAAATAAAACCTACACCCATTTCTTTTGCTTCATTAAATATATCCTGCCACTTTTCATCACTTAATTGCTGTATCTCACAGCTTCCACTGTTCGCTTGCTTTGCCCTCGCATAGCATCCTAAACATTGTAAGTTACAACTACTCGTAATACTCGCAATTAAAAATGGTGGTATATGCTCACCTTTTTGCTCAGCTTCTTTTCTTAATTTGCTTGCCTTCTTACTAGCTAATGCATACTTTGCCATAAATATACTTTCCTTTGGATTTGATACAGATGCCCTTATCGCCTGTTTTATAATATTTTCTACCCCATTATTTAAATATTTTTCTAATGACTTTTCACCTGACATCTCATTTTTCATATGCACTTCTCCCCCTTCATCTTAATATAAACTTTTACTTTATCATTCTATGTTGCTATACATCTCTTTTAATCGTATTTTTACTTCAAAATGTCTCTTATTTTTTTTATTAGTCTAAATGAATAAAAAAGATTGTATGTCCCTTACTTTCTATGAACATTACAATCTTTTTTTATATAACCTATTTGATTAATACTGTTATTTTACTAATAACGCTTTTCATTTATCGCCACATTATGTAATTTATTACCTATATATGTTTCTTTATTCTACCTCATAACCGGAAGTTAGCTCCGTTAGCTGATCTATAAATGCCTGACTATCTACCGGAAGCCACATGCCATCTTGTTTAGTGAACTCTATCACTATTGATTTCTCCTCTGTACTTATCTCTGCAGACTCATAGGCTGCAATAATCTCTTCTATGTAAATATTGATATATCGCTGCATAAAAGCATCCTCATCCTCAAATTCTTCTTCTGACACTCTTTCTTCCAATGTATTACCGGCAGCTTCATAAATAGCCTGTTCATCAAAGTAAGTCGTCTTTAATTCTACCTGTGCCTTATCTTTTTCCTTGGAAATGATTTGAGTCTGTGCTGTTAATTTTTTCTCTAATTCCCTTCTTGCATTAATAGTGTTTTCTATTTCATTTACACCAATTGCTATCTTATAATCACATGCTATTCCCCATAAACTCTCTTGTAATTCCTTCTCAAAGCCTTCAATACCACTATCTATCAATTTTGTTGCTTCTTCTTGTGTCAGTCCTAATTTATCTATATCTGTCATGTCCTCCTGTATATAAAACTGATACAAAATCTGTGCCATCTCATCTGGTTCTACTGGTTTATCGCAAGCTACAAGTAACATACAGCAAGTAAATATTAATATAAGTATTACTCTATTCAGTGTTTTCATATATTCCCCCATTATTTTTCAGAATTATTTTTAAATTTATGCTATCATATAGCTTATTTTTAGTCAACGACATGTAAAATTCTAATTTACCTCTCATCTGAATATATTTACATTAGAGTTTACTTAAATATATTTCTGAGGTGTCTCATGAATATGGATTTCAAAAATCTAGTTTTCTCCGGTGGTGGTGTTCTAGGAATAGCCTATTTAGGACTATTAGATTCCTTATATCAGCGTAATCTCATGGATGGCATCAAACGCGTAGCTGGTACCTCCGCCGGAGCTATTACAGCCTGTTTAACTAGCTTCAATCTTCCCTTTCCAGAACTAAAGGCCATGGTAAATTCATTAGATTATACAAACATTCCCGCTAAAGATAGTGCTGCTATGCCTAGGCTTTCCTCTCCTTTCTTAAAGGCTGAATTTGAACGCCTTTTCGATAACTTCGATTGTGTTTATCGTCTTATTAAACAATTTGGTTGGTACTCCTCTAACTACTTCTACAATTGGATTAAATCTCAGATTGCAACACAATTTGATGCCACGCAAAAATCTCCACCTTATACCTTTGCTGACTTTCAAGACCCATATCTTCATAAAGATCGCCGTCCCTTCAAAGATTTATATATGATTGGTACTGATGTAACAAATGGCACCTCTTCTGTCTTTTCTTATGATAGCACCCCTAATATGGAAGTTGCAGAGGCTGTCCGCATTTCCATGTCTATTCCACTCTTCTTTGAGGCTGTCAGAACCAATGGCGAAGCCGCCTCACCTAGAACTTCTCCTCGTATTTATTCAGATGGCGGACTACTTTATACTTACCCCATTAATCTTTTTGATAAAGAGGATGCGCTCACTCATACTCTAGGAAGCTTAATTCAAAGTGAGCGTCCACCCACGCCTATTAATAATATTGTAGATTTTATTGCCAGTATTATTTCCTGTGCGACTTCCATTCAATATAATATCTATAAATCCAATCCAGACCACCTTGCCCGTACCATTGAAATTAATACAGGTGAAGTTTCTACCATGGACTTTAATATTAAAACAGACGACGATACCTACAACTACCTCTACAATCAAGGTTACACTGCTGCCGAAAACTTCTTCAATAATTACCTACAACAATAATTCATCCTAAAGAAGGTGGCTCACGCCACATTCTTTAGAGTAGCAAAGTTAAAAATCGAACTTCCTACTCTAAAAAAGCGGCGGCACTCAGTGCCACCGCTTTTTATCTTAATGTATTTCTTAACTTATCAAAGAATGAACTTTCAAAGATAATGCTATTTAAACTATATAATGTTCCTAATAAAAATCCTTGTGGTAAATCACCTAATCCTACAAATGTTGCTACAAAGATAAGAATCATTCCCACGCCTAAAAAGATACCGTATTCCCATACTTTTTTATTCTTCATATCACGTGTTTTCTTCTGTAGCGACTCGAACCAAGTCACACCATTTCGCTGTAACCCTTCACCTAAGAAAGCAAAAGAAACACCACCAATTACCATGCCTATTAATAAACTAAGCACCTCGCCTCACCTATCTCTCTACTGTAATTTTTCTAGCCTTTTACAAATTAGTTTTATGTATTTAATAAAAGGCGTAGCTTACCCTACGCCTTTCATTTATTTTATATAACTCACTTATTATTATTTAGAAAGCTCTGCAACAATTGCTGCTACTTCCGCTTCTACATCTTCAAGGTTAACAAGTTTTTTGATGCTCTTATCACGAGTTACGATTTCTACTTTACCTTCTTTAAGGTTCTTCTCACCAACTACAACCCTTACTGGAATACCAAGTAAATCTGCATCAGCGAATTGTACGCCAGCCCCCACGTTTCTATCGTCCATGATGACTTCAAATTTGCCGTTAAGTTTGTTGTAGATATCAAATCCTACTGAATCCATATCTGTTTTTTTGCTCTTAAGTACGCAAATGTGTACTTGCCATGGTGCTACTGACATTGGCCAGATTGGACCCCATTCATCATGACGCGCTTCAATAATACATGCAAGAAGTCTACCTACACCAATACCATAGCATCCCATAATAGGTGTTTTAGCTTTACCATCACTATCGATGTATGTCATTCCCATACTTTCTGAGTATCTTGTACCAAGTTGGAAGATGTTACCTACTTCAACCCCACGTTTAAATTGAAGTTTACCATGACAACATGGACATTCTTGACCTTCAAGTACCTCAGCTACATCGAAGTACTCTGCATCTTTGATATCTCTAGACATACTAATACCTTTGATGTGGTAGTCTACTTTATTGCCACCTACTACAAGGTTTTTCTCATTTCTAAGTGATTCATCGAAGATAACTTTTGCACCTTGTGCATCTAAGTTATATGGTCCCATGAATCCGAAGCAAAGGTTAGGGGTCTCTTCATATCTTTCAAATGGTGTCACTTCAGCTTTAACTACTTTTTGAAGTTTAGCTTCATTTACTTGAAGGTCTCCTCTGATGAATACAATAAGAGGTTCTTTGTGTCCTTCCATTTCAAACACACATGCTTTTAATGTTTGATCTGGTGTTACACCTACGAATTTAGCTACATCTTCGATTGTTTTGCAATCTGGTGTATGCACTTCTTCAATTTCACCTTCTACAGTTGTTGCTACTGGTAATTTACCTGTTGCAACTTCCATGTTTGATTGATAGTCACAGCTATCACAGATGATGATTGTATCTTCACCAATATCTGTAAGAAGCATGAATTCGTGAGCCACTTTACCACCCATCATACCTGTATCAGATTTTACGCAAACAACTTCTGGCACACCAGCTCTAGCAAAGATTCTGTTGTATGCTTCTAAACATTGATCATAGTATTGTTCTAAGTCTTCTTGAGATGTGTGGAATGAATAAGCATCTTTCATTGTGAACTCACGTACACGGATAAGACCACCTCTAGCTCTTGGTTCATCTCTAAATTTAGTTTGGATTTGGTAAATCATGAATGGATAGTCATTGTATGATTTAGCTTCTGTTCTTGCTAAATGTACAGCAGCTTCTTCATGTGTCATCCCAAGAACCATATCTTTACCAGCGCGGTCTTTGAAACGTACAAGTTCGCTACCTACAGCATCAAAACGTCCAGATTCTTTCCAAAGATCTCCTGGAAGTGCTACTGGGAAGAGAACTTCTTGCCCATCAATTGCATCCATTTCTTGACGGATGATGTTTTCAATTTTTGCTGTAATTCTTTTTGCTGGTGGTAATAAAGAGTAAATACCATTAGTTACTTGTCTTACATATCCACCTCTTAATAAATAAATATGGCTAATACTAGTTGCTTCGCCTGGTTTTTCCTTAAATCTCTCGCCTAAAAGCTTGCTCATTAACATAATTTGGCTCATCCTTTTCTTTAGTATATTTTATTTTAAACTTATAATAAAAAACTTAATCAATTTTTCTACTGAATCTAAAAAAGCCCCCATGCAAATAAATTGCATAGGGGCCATATTTCATCGGCGGTACCACCCTAATTAATACAGCTACCTTAAGTTCCTTCAACGTTTGCTAGTCCCACTATATGTCAAAGCTTTCACGTTCATATAAGGCCACTTATTAGACATATATCTTATAAACGCCTACTCTTAAACTTAAGTTATTGTACTATCTCGGATCTCTTATAACGGTGAGATACCGCTACGCTTATGAATTCACGTAGTGCTTAGAGCTTGGACAATATGAAATGCTTCTAGAAATCTTTCACCCGGTGGATTTCCTCTCTTTCAAAAGCATGTGCTTCACATTGATTTCTCATCATCGCCATTTTAATCAGTATTAAAATTTGTACTCAAAATCTTTATTTAATCTTTTAGAAAATATTATCTAATAATATTCCTATTATTAAGCATAGTCAAATCCCATATCCTTGTCAAGTAGGCAACTTATTTTATAATTTCATTTGACTATTTTAACGCTAAGACCTATACTAATTCTAGATTTTCTATTTAATTATGTATTCTAATTTAAATTCAGCAAATTTCATTTCAATTTGTTGAACGTATTTTAAGATATATATTTAATTAAATCTAACCGAATAGCTAGGGGAGCTTTTAAGCTGAGAGTGCATGCGGTGCAGACCCTTAATACTTGCTTACAGATAATGCTGCTGCAAGAAAGCGAATGTATATAATTATTATAGAAGGTGTTTTTCACTTTCTTTTAAGCTACACATTCGTGTAGCTTTTTTTATACTTTTAGCTTCCTAGCCAAATTTAAATTTATGGAGGTTTAAAAAATGAATAGTCTTTCTGACATTCTTGCTAAACTTGGTAAAATTTCGCCCTTAGTTTGGCTCATTATTGCTATTATTTTAGTAGGTTCAGTTGTAGGTCTTATCATCCTGAAATCTAGATCAAACCATGTCTCTACTTCTTCAACACTTCGTACAAAGCAACTTGTTTATGGTGGTATGTGCATCGCACTTTCTTTCGTGCTTTCTTACATACGCCTTTATGAAATGCCTTATGGTGGCTCAATTACACTTGCTAGTATGTTTCCAATCATCTTATATTCTATGATTTTTGGACCTGTAGCTGGTATCATCGCAGGTATTGCTTATGGCTTCTTACAACTTATTCAAGGTGCATGGGTACTAAACTGGGCACAGCTTTTATTTGATTATCCACTTGCATATGCATGCTTAGGTCTTGCTGGTATTGCACCTAAAGCCATCAAAAACATTCAAGCACGTATCTGCATTGGTATTCCTATTGCCATCTTAGGCCGTGGTTTTATGCACTTCATATCAGGCATAGTCTTCTTTGCCGATTCTGCACCAGAAGGTATGAATCCGATTTATTACTCTTTCATTTATAATGCTTCTTACCTCGTACCAGAAGCAATTATTACACTTATTTTAGCACTTATCCTTGTTTCAACACCTATCTATAAAACAATGAGAAAAGCTGCTATAAACTAAAAAATAGGGTATTAGAAAACTACTTAATCAGTTTTCTAATACCCTATTTAATTGTTATAAGACATTAAGCCCTTCTGCCAATTTCATCTGTTATTAATGACTTTGCAAAATACATTGCTTCATATATCTTACCTCAAGTCTTAGTTTAAGTTCTTTATTTATGACCTATATGAAAATGTGCATTGCTGTGCATAGCTACAATAATAATAATCCCTAAGAACATTAATGCTAAAAATCCCCAACCTAAGTTGTTTTTCATTTCACCCATCGTTAATGAAATATTTCCTAACATCATCTCATCAACTTGAACATTCATACCCATGCTAGCTGCTGAGTCTCTAAGCAAATACTTAATAAGCTCTGTCACCCCTAATGAAAAAGCTGCAATAACCCCATTCACCACAGTAAATAACACAACAATACTCTGTATAATCTCCCTTTTCATATTCTTCACCTATCCCCATTTTAATTTTTTCTTCTTGATTTAAGCTCTATATCCCAATCTTCTAGATATTTCTAGTGCAGTTTCTTTAACAGCCTCAATTCCTTTTTGCTCAGGGTCACTCATAAGTAAGCTTTCTCTTCCCCCAGCACTAATTGCTGCTATAATCTGTCCTCTATAATCATAAACTGGTGCTGCTACACAGTAGATACCTTCCTCATGCTCTTCATTATCAACTGCATATCCTGTTAATCTAGCCTTTTTAATCTCTTCAAGTACTGCCTCAGGAGAAGTTAATGTTTTACTTGTAAACTGTATAAACTCTACATTTGAAAACATACGTAAAATCTCATCATCTGATTCTTGTAAAAGTAATGCTTTACCTACACCAGATGAATAGAGCGGTATTCTTTTTCCGATTTGAGAATACATTCTAAGGCTACTTAAGCTTTCTACTTTATCAATAAAGACAGCCTCTTCACCTTCTAAAATCGCCATTTGCACAGGTACGCCAAGTTTACTTACAAGCTTCCTTAAATATGGTGTTGCCTCCGTTTTTAGTTCTACATTGTTAAGTTTCATACTACTTAATTCTACAACCTTAATGCCTACCGTATAGCCATTTCCAGTACGTTCAATGAAACCTCTATTTTCTAAAGTGGCTAATAATCTATGTACTGTCACTTTATTAAGTTCCAAACGTTCTTCTAATTCCTTAGCCACAACGCCCTCTGGATGTTCTGCAACAATTTCTAATAACTGTAAGGCCCTATCTACTGTCTGTAATATCGCTTTAGCCATTTATCTCTAGCCCCTTTACTTCTTAATTTTCTGTCATTTTTACTTATCTAAATATGATTATATATGAAATACCCGCATAAAACAATAAATCTACTACGCACCTATATTTCCCATCTCATATACTTAAAGTATGCCTTCAACATACCAGTTATATCAACTTCTAAGCAAAAAATAAAGGAATCCAAGCCGCCTCGTTAGACAACTTAGATTCCCTCTTACTCTTCAAACCCATGAGCTAGAATTCTTCTCGTTTTATTCTTTACGCTTCACTGCTTCTCTATCTTGCAAGCCATCCACCATCAACTGCTAATGTAAATCCATTTACATAATTAGCTGCATCTGAAGCTAAGAATACTGCTGCACCAGCTAAGTCTTCTGGCGTTCCCCAACGTCCAGCAGGAATTCGATCTAAAATACTTACATTACGTTCGCTATCTCCTCTTAAAGCCGCAGTATTATCTGTTGCCATATAGCCTGGTGCAATGCCGTTAATATTGATATTATGTACAGCCCATTCATTTGCCATAGCTTTTGTTACACCCATTAAAGCACTTTTACTTGCTGTATAAGATGGTACACGTATACCGCCTTGGAATGAAAGCATTGAAGCAATATTAATAATTTTTCCGCCATTTCCTTGTGCTACAAATTGTTTAGCAACTGCTTGTGATAAAAAGAACGCTGTTTTTAAGTTAATATTTAAAACATCATCCCAATCCTTCTCACTAAAATCAAGTGCATCCTCTCTTCTAATAATCCCCGCATTATTTACTAAGATATCTACTTTACCGAAGTTTTTAATTGTTTCTTCAATAATATAAGGAATTGATTCCTGAGACATAAGATTTGCATTTATTCCAATGAATTTTCTTCCTAATGCCTTTACTTTTTCTTCAGTTTCCCCAAGATTACTTGTTCCTACCCCTACGATATCGGCCCCTGCACTTGCAAGTCCTACAGCTATACCTTGACCTAATCCTCTAGTTGCACCTGTTACGATTGCTACTTTTCCTACTAATGAAAATTTATCTAAAATATGACTCATACGCCGCCTCCATTATTTCACTATATGTAACGTTATTTCTTATAAAGTAATCATAGTATGATTTGAGAAAGACGTCAATAGTTTTTAGACTAATTAAAAATTTAACGATATCCTTTGTGTATCAAGGCATTAGTTAAGTCTATAACTTAACAATCATTTTGTATTACTCACGTATAGAGAAAGAAACTAAAATCTTGAAATATACATGTACGTAAATTGTCTTCTCTCAATGATTTCACATGACTCAAAATCATGAATAACTAAAATTTATAAATGTGAAATCTATAATATTTTGTATAATAAACAATATAATATATACTACCTATTAATTTAATGCAGAACTTAAATCTGCCTTTAGAAAGGAGTATCTATGGAACCTCTATATTTTAAAAGAGACCTTAAACAACTTCATTCTTGCTCCACATTGACATTCTGGTACCCTTGCTTTAATCTACTTCTCTACTATCTACTTGCATCCCTCTTTCTATCATTATTTATTCACTCTAATACTTTGAAAGCTCTATTATTAAAATTCTTTTTATCCCTTATATTTTCTGCAATTACTACTATCCATATGCAAAGAAAAATCAAACCACTCTTCTATATCTCACCTCAGACAGTCCTAAAACTTTCTAGTACCTCACTTCACTACAAGAATGACATTACCAATGATTCTAAATCCCTAGAAATACCCTTTTCTGAGCTTATACAAATTGATTTCTTCACCGACTGCCTTTCTCCCACGCCTTTCTCTATTTCACTAAAAACCGATTCACAGGTTTTATCTCTTGATTGCTTTGAAAATATGCAACAACTCGTTAACTCTATTATGCAATCCGCTCCTTCCTCTTGCGAAATTAATTGGCACAATACCTTCTTCCCTGTCTTACATACTTTCTCTCTTATCATCGTTACATTTTATTTGTTTATACTCAGTTTACTCATAACTTTTGTTAATCCTGCTTTTTATCTTCTTATTATCATTGTCCCTCTTAGTTTCGGGCTCTTTTATCTGATTCAAACACTTTTTACACAACATAAGTCTGTCTCTTGGCATATTACAAAACTTACAACAAGCATACTATTTGTTTTTCTAGGCCTATTACCAATCCTAATTAGCCTGGCTGTTAATTCCTATAAATAATTTACAGACTAAAATTTTATCACTCAGCCTATATAACACCTATTTCCAAATTTTATCATATAATAATACTGTAAAATTTTAGGAAGGATGTTTATCATGGGCACTACTCACGAAAAGGGTACAAACAAATCCTTTTGTAACCCTACTATAGATTTAATCCCTTATTGTAATAGCACCCCCACTATTCCTAATACTAATTATCCTACCGCCCCTTGTCCTTGTCCCTGTCCTTGCCCTTGCCCTGCAAATATAATAGGTCCTACTGGGCCTACTGGCGCTACTGGCCCTACTGGACCTAGGGGAACTGTTGGTGCCTTTGGTTCGACTGGTCCTACTGGCCCCACAGGTCCTACAGGGCTTACGGGTTCTAGAGGAATTGTTGGTGCTCTAGGTTCTACTGGTGCTACAGGTCCTACCGGTCCTACTGGGCCTACTGGTTCTATCGGGCCTAGAGGTCTTACGGGCATTAGAGGTATTATTGGTCCTACGGGACCTACTGGCATTACTGGTCCTTCTGGCCCTATGGGACCCACTGGGCCTTCTGGTCCTATTGGGCTTTCGGGTCCTACGGGACCTAGGGGCATTACTGGCCCTTCTGGTATTACTGGCCCTACCGGCTCTATTGGCCCTTCTGGTCCTACGGGGGCTACCGGCCCTACTGGTTCTACTGGTCCTAGGGGGCCTAGGGGTATCGCTGGTGCTACAGGCCCTATCGGTATTGGCATTACTGGTCCCACTGGACATATTGGTTCTAGGGGGCTTACTGGATTTACTGGACCTACAGGTCCCACTGGACTTACTGGGCCGACGGGTGTTACTGGACCTACGGGGTCTGTAATTAATTCTTATATATACAATCAATATTTAACTTATAACTCAGGTGTTACTGTTGCGTCTGATACGCCTATTCCAATCCCTAATGTTCGTTCTCTAGGTTCAAGTATTTCTTTTGATTCGACAACAAATATTTTTACAATAAACGAAGTTGGTACTTATCTTTTTATATGGCACGTATTAGCAGTTCCTACAAGTTCTACCGATACTGGTGTATTAATCTCACTCTCATCTCCTGATGGTGCCATAGACTATGCCTTGTCTGGCAATTCTATCGCTACTTCATCAAGTACCGTAACCAATTCAAACGCATTGATTTCTGGCTCTGCTGTTGTATCATTTTTCCCAGGTGATACTGTTGTTCTATTCAATCGTTGTGGTTATTCCATTACACTTACTCCGGTTCTCGCAGATTCAAATTATTTCTTTGAGGCCAGTATAACCATACTCCATCTCACCTATACAACATCTCCAAACAATACGTAACTTTACTATTCTATAAAAAATATCGCCTCATAGGGCGGTATTTTAACTCATAACTTCTTCTAATTATATCCGATATTCTAATATGTATTGATAACGCACCCTATCGTTGCGCCTTTAATTTCTTTCACTTCACTTAATGCTTTAAGTTCCTCTGGGGTACCTTGTACTGTGACTCCAATAATTTTGGCATTTTTTGATTCATCTAATCCCGCCTCTTGAAGTGCCTCATATTTTTCAGGATTATATTCTTCCAACTGATTAAGATTAAATGTATATTGATGCTCAAACTCATTGATTATATTATCATGTACGCTAATGCCAAATAACTGTTCCTCTGTTATATAACACTTGCTGTCCTTAGACTCTGTAATCTCTCTTTGCCATGTTTCCAGCTGTTCTTCACTATAGTTATCAATCCAAGCCCATGTAATATTGAAGTCTTTTAAGAACTTTCCAACTGCCCACTCATCATAGCCCTGATCAAACGATAATCCCATTTCTATAACTTGCATATCTGATAATTTATCTAATATAGGCAAGTCATTTTTATACGCCTTATATTCTAACTCAGGATGGAAAAATAACATTTTTTTATAGCCATTATCCCAATAAAAATTCGGCCATCCATCTTTGTTATCACTGGCACCACCTCTGCCTATACTAAGGTATATATAATTCATCATATTGCCAAATCCAGTCGTTTCTGTTTCTAAAAATATCATGCGTCCATCAATATTCTTAGCTAACTTATATTCACTTTGCCCGCCTAAAAAGCCAACAGTAGCACGTTCCTCTCCAACATATCCATTAGGAATAGATGTTCTAATATTTATATCACGACTATCTGAGCACGCATCCGCCATCTTCATACTGATTGCAATATTAGCTATACTGCCTATTGTAAATACTGCAATACATACCACAGTAGTAATCACTATTATTCTTCTTCTTGATTTTCTCTGAGCCTTCTTGAGACTTTCTTCTATTAACCTCGTATCAAAAATTTCATTTATTTCATCTTTCATGCCCTTCCCTCCATTTCTTTTTAAAGGCTTGCCTTGCCCTATATAAATAAGTTTTCACGTATTCTTCCTTTACGCCAAGCAGCGCGCTTATTTCCGCATAAGATAATTCCAAGTCATACTTTAAAACTAAAAGTTCCTGCATGGTTTCACTTAACTCTTTTAAACATGCCCTGACTTCTTTTCCTTTTTCCTTGGAAATAATTATTTCTTCCGTACCATCAGCTATAGCAATTGCTTCTGTAAAGTATGTAATATCTACTATTCCTGTTACTTCATACTGTCTTTTTTTACACCTATTTTTATAATCATTAATTGCCACACGAAACAGCCAGGATGAAAGCTGATTTGGCTCTAGCCCATCCATCCTGCCCCTCCCTTATCATTACCTATATACAACAATCTACTTCAGTTAATGTATACACATTTGTATGAATTTATTTTTCCAAGTGTCTATAAACTAATGTTGCGATTTCCTCTGGTGTTTCTCTCATCCCAGATTCTATCCATTTAATAAAGGTATTACATAACGCACCTGCGTAATAATAAAGTTCATAACGTGAATAAGGGAAATTAGGCAATACATAACCATCCATGTAATTATTAAGTGCATTAATAATTATTGAATACATATTAGCATTAGCTAAAATCATAATATCCTCACTATATTGCTTAAAAAACTCAAAGCAATGACAAATATGCTTGAGTTCACGAAAAACCCCAATGTCCGTCCTCTTTTTCGTCTCTTCCATATAGTCATTCATAATTTCATACATATAGTCTGCAAGCACCTCTTGCTTGGACGTATAATACTTATAAAATGTCATTCTTGAAACATTTGCTTCTTTCACTAATGCCGTAATAGTTATATCCTCTAACGCTTTAGAAGCCATAAGCTTAATTAATGTTCTTGCGATGCACATTCTGATATATTGATTTCTTACCGTAAGATTGGTACCACCTTCTGATTGTCTCATCTGCTCCTCCGTTTCAAATCCGCCGTATTTACTTACATTTTAACCATTTTTGTAAATTGTAACATACCCTTTTCCATAGTACAATTTTATATAGTATTAAAAACTACATGCAAACATTTATGTGGAGGTGTTTATGAAATACGGAATCGTTGTTGACTCTGGATGTGATCTCACAAGTTTAAATCCTGAGGTAGCTCATAAAATTGATTTTACTCGTGCTGCCCTTAAACTTGATGTGGGTGATAAAGAATTTATTGATGACTTCAATCTTAATATAGAAGAATTTATGAAAGAAATGTATGCCTATAAAGGCAAAACAGGTAGTGCTGCCCCAAGTCCCGGCGACTTTTTACATGCCTTTGAAAAATCAGAGTATGTATTTGCCATTACCATTACAGGGGCCTTATCTGGAACTTATGCAAGCGCACAGTCAGCTGCTGAGATGTTTAAGGAGCAGTATCCAGATAGAAAGATTCATCTTATAGACTCTAAATCAGCCGGACCTGAAATTACGCTCATTGTAAAAAAACTTACTGAATATATGACACAGGATATGAGTTTTGAAGAGATTGTCCAAAGCATCGAAAATTATCGTAAACATACACATCTCCTCTTTGTTCTTAAATCCTTAGATAACTTAGTTAAAAATGGCCGCATCAGTAAGCTTCAAGGCAGTATGGCAGGTATCCTAGGCATAAAAATATTAGGAACAGCTACTGATGAAGGAACGCTGGATCTTCTTCAAAAATGTCGCGGTAAAATGACTGCTTATGATAAGGCTATTGAAGAAATGTTTTCAAGGGGTTATAGTGGTGGAAAAGTTATCATTGCCCATTCCTTTGCGTCCGATGTAGCAGAATATATGGCATCCAAAATTAAATCTCAATTTTCTAATTGTGATATTGAAATCATGAGAACCAGTGGCCTTTGTAGCTATTATGCTGAACAAGGTGGTATTCTTATTAGTTTCGAAATCTAAGTAGTTATATTTTATATCATAACTAAATCCATTTATATAAAACCTGCCACTAAAAAAGGTGCTATGAAACTATCATAAATTATTTTATAGCACCTTTTAATTTTCCTAAACTTTACTTATTCCTCTTGCATTTCATTTAATATTTTTTCTATTCCCTGTTTAACAGTTTCTTGATACTCCGGTTTCACTAAATAATATAAATAACTTTCTAATACTTTTTCATCGTCAAAAGCCCGTCCATCAATTTTAAAGTGTCTAAATCCTGCTTCTTTATAAGGCCCATAAATCTGTTCTCTCGTAATGAAACCACGTTTCTTCATCTGCTCTTCTTTTGATAACTTAATATACGGACAAGGCTCAAAGTGAGAGCTTCTAAACTCTAACTGCGCCTGTGAGATTTCCCTATAATGATTCACACGTTTAGGGCAATTATCCCTGCAATACGAGTTCACAACCACCTCATAACGTGCCTTCTGAGGTAGTTTCCACAGCTTTTCTGCATTATTGAAACTATTATCTAATACAATAAGCTGATAGTCCTTCTTAAGCTCTTCCTCTAATTTCTCTACATCTGCCAAACATTTAGTCGTTGAAGAAATAAGCTTATAGTTTGGATAAACCTTTCGAATATACGCCTCTAATATAGGTGAATTAATAATGACCTCATTCATCCCATTATTTGCAGCCTTCAAACAAATATTACAGAACGTATCATACAAATGCTCTTTTTCTAGCAATGTATTCGTAAAGGTATAGCGAATAGGAATTGCTCTTCTATTAAATTCCGCTACAGTAAACTCAATCTCTTCTTTCGTTGCACCTCCAAGTACAACTCTCCCACCATTCCATATCGAATTTGGAAAACAACCATATACTGCCCCAATCTCAATATCCTCATAAAAATATTGAGGACACAGCTGCAACATATCACAGATTAATATATTAAGTGCATATTTATCATAAAAATCCGGTAAGTAAAATTTAATTTTATCCATTACGATTCAACCCTTCTTTCTTTACGCTTTAAAACTATTTTTTACTTTTATACAAATCAAAGATTTTTGTGCTATGCCTATGTACTGGCTGATGACTTTATGTTTAGTCATGAATATAAAGTTAATTATATCACAATTTTCAGTCTACTTATCATAAAAGGGCTCAATTCTTTTTCAGAATGAGCCCTTTCTCTATAGTTAAATCTTAATCATTGTCTACTTCAAATTCTAAAACTTTACCATTTGTTGCACTGATTTCATAATTATATTCCATCCCATTATGATAGAATTCAACTTCATATAACGCTACACCATCATCAGTATCTAATTCAACCTTTTCAAATATTACAGCCTGACCGCTTAAACCAGCATGTGATACAGCTATTTCCTTCGCTTTTGCTGCTGTTATCTTACTTGTTTGATTTACTGTACTTTGTGTGCTAACTTGTGTATTAGCCTGTGTGCTAACTTTTCTGCCTTCTTGTTTTGCTTCTCTAATTGCACCACTTAAAGCATCAATTTCATAATCATATTCTACGCTATTTGTGTAAAACTCAATATCGTAAACAGCTACATTATTTTCATACTCTAATTCAACTCTTTCAAATGTCACATCACTGCTATTTAATTTAGCATCCGTTAAAGCTATATTCTTTGCCTTATCTTCAGTAATTTTTTTATCTTGAATTGCCTGCACTTTTGATGCCTTATCTTGACTTGTTTTAATTGTTGTATTTTGAACTGATTCCACCTTTACAGCACTAGATGTTGTGTCAACTTGTTTCGTTGTTGTTGCCATAACCGATAGCCCCATACTAGCCACTATTGCTGCTGTTGAAATTATTGCTAATGTTTTAAATCTCTTCATAAAAAATCCCTCACTTTTCTTGCTTGTTTATTGATAATGCTATTTTAGCTATGAAAAATTAAAATAACATTAAAACGCTGCTCACTATGAACTGGATTTTTTTAGCACTACTATAAATTCACTACCTTCTCCCCACCGACTTCTTACACTTACTTTCGCATCATGTAAATCAGCAATTTGTTTCACCATTGCCAAGCCTAATCCTAGCGAATGCGTGTGCGTGCTATTACGTGATTCATCTGCCCTATAAAATCTTCGCCATATATTTGATAAGTCTTCTTCCTTAATGCCTATCCCATCATCTTGTACAGAAAAATAAACTTCATTCTTTTCATTTTTAAGTGTTACTATAATATGTCCATTTTCTTTTCCATATTTATAAGCATTGGATATGAGGTTAATAATTACCCTAGAAATTAAGGTTTCATCAGCCTCAACATATACTTTAGGTGTCACATTATATTGAAGCTGAATACCTCTTTGGCTTAAATAAGCCTGTTCTTCACAAATTTCTATAACTAGTTCACTTAAATTAATTTTTTCTTTATTAATAACTTGTGTCCCCTGTTCTAAGCGCGTAAATGCCAAGAGTTGTGTAATGAGTTTAGACATCTTATATCCCTGTCTTTCAATAACCTCCAAGGCTTCCCTATACTCCTCAATAGTCTTATCTCCATCAAGCATATACTCACACTCAGATAATATAACCGTCGTAGGTGTCCTAAGTTCATGGGATGCATCTGATGCAAACTTCTTTTCTGCCTCAAAAGCCACCTCTAATCGCTTAAACATATTATCAAAACTTTGGGCTAAGCGATAAATCTCATCACTTCCCCCATCTAATCCAATCCGTTTTGATAAATCTTTACCTTCACTAATCTTCTCTGCTGCATCAATAATCTTTTCAATAGGCTTAAATGAATGCTTGGTTAAAATATAACCAGCTATTGCTGCTAATATAACAAGTAACGGAAAACCTATCAATGCAAACTGTATCGCTATATCTAATGTACTTCTTTGCGTTCCTATATGTCTTTCCATCATTCCCCGAATCCATATCTCCCCATAATCCTCTACGTAAACAGGTAAATCATACACAAGGTAAGTTATATTCTGCCTTTCCACCTCATATATGCTCTCATCCTTTAAAGGCATATTGGCCGTAGATACATCATGCGTCTGACCCAATAGCATATTTCCATTTTCCTCATACACAAATATAAATACGCCTGACTTATAACCCACAAAATCATCATCAAACTCCAATACGCCATCATCATATTCCACTTGTCCAATATTGCTCTCAACAACTTCACGTAATTGCTTCTTATAATCTTTAGATACCTCTAAATCTACCACTGAAAATAAAGTGCCAAATGAAGCCACCACAATCAAGAGCATAACTGCCGTAAACCACAATGTTACCTTTATTTTTATAGACATTCTTTTCATATATCTTCCCTTAAAACATAGCCACATCCTCTTACGGTATGAATCAGCTTATTCGTATAATTATCATCTAATTTTTTTCTAAGATAGCGGATGTACACATCCACAGCATTTGTTCCACCTTCATACTCATAATTCCATAAGTTATTTTCTATTTTTTCCCTTGATAAGACTTTGCCCTTATTACGTATTAAATACTCCAATAATGCAAACTCCTTTGCAGAAAGTGTAATTACATCCTCTCCTCTTTTCACAATATGTGATGCCACATCTACACTTAAATCTGCAATCGTATATACGCTAGTTTGCCCCACACTACTACTTCTTGTCAGCACACGAATCCTCGCCATAAGCTCATCAAATGAAAAAGGCTTTACTAAATAATCATTTGCGCCCATATCTAACCCTTTCACGCGGTCCTCAATAGCATCACGTGCAGTAAGGAAAATAACAGGCGTTGGATTTTCCCTTCTGCGCATCTCACGCACCAACTCTAAGCCATCCATCTTAGGCATCATAATATCCAATATAATCACATCATATTCCGCCATCTCTATAAAATCTAGTGCTTCCTCTCCATCAAAGCAAGCATCTACAGTATATCCCTCAGACTTCAGTTTCTTTACAATAATATTATTTAAATCTTGTTCATCTTCAGCTAATAATACACGCATTTTTTACCTCTTCTTAAACTTTTTCTTTAACCTTGTTCTTTAACCTTTTTTATATTCCCTTAAGCATTTTCTCTGCCTTATCTCCCTAGCTTAAATATCTCTATTATTGTGCTTTTTATTTTACATATATATTTATTAAAATGTTAGTCTTAATATTTTATTTGCTCATATAGAGAAACCAACTAAAAACTTAAAATATACATATGCGTAAGTTGTTTTCTCCCAATGATTTCACATGACTAAAAACTATGAGTAACTAAAATTTATAAATATGAAATCTATATTTCACACAAAAAAAGAAGTCCATTAATCGGACTTCTTCTCTTATACTTATTTATTAAACTTTAACTATTTTATAGAGAAACAAATTAAAAACCTGAAGTAAACATGTAGATAAATAAGTTTCTCTCAATGATTTCACATGACTAAAAATTATGGATAACTAAAATTTATAAATGTGAAATCTATACTTCTATTGAATCGCTTTTTTTATTGCAGCCATAAGTTCTTCATATGTTTCATATGCTGGGAGTTCAGGATGATCTGCTTTAATTTGTTCTGTACTCTTAAATAAAAATCCTGCTTTACTTGCTTTAATCATGCCAAGGTCATTGTAACTATCTCCGCTTGCAATTGTTTCATAACCAATTGATTGTAATGCCTTAACAGTCGTGAGTTTAGAATTCTCAATACGCATCTTAAATCCTGTAATTTCACCATTATCAGCTACTTCAAGTGAGTTACAGAAAATAGTAGGCCATCCTAATTTCTTCATTAATGGACTTGCAAATTGAGTAAATGTATCACTAATAATAATAACTTGTGTAAATGAACGAAGTTCATCAAGAAATTCCTTTGCCCCAGGTATTGGGTCAATATTAGCGATTGTTTCTTGAATTTCTTTAAGGCCTAAACCATGTTCTTTTAAAATGCCAAGACGCCATTTCATTAATTTATCATAATCCGGCTCATCTCTAGTTGTTCTTTTTAATTCAGGAATACCACTTGCCTCAGCAAATGCAATCCAGATTTCTGGTACCAATACCCCTTCTAAATCTAAACACACAATGTGCATCATATTATTTCCTCCTAGTTATGTATTTTCAAAATATAATATACTATTTTACAACTTTCTCTCTAATAACTCAACTTTTTTATATTATCCTGCAATTTTATTATCGATTTTTCTAGCGACTCTACTGCTTTTGTCTTTATTACACCTCTGCATCTATTCTGCTCTGCAACTTTGAAATAGGGTTTTAAATCCATTTCTTCTGTAAACTTACTTCGGATGGACTTCGCCTTCTACCACACATAAAGGCAATCTGTGAAGACTTTGAAAAAATACAGATGGAAATTGATGATTTAAATGGTCTTTCTGCTGGTTGAAACTATCTTTTTAGAGCCGGGTCGACTACTTGCTATTTTGCCTGAAAACCATTATCTTGCGAATCTCGATGTCGTTCCACTCAAGGAATTATGTCGCGAACCATTTATGTTACTTGAAAAAGGCGAAAACCTCTTCACTTGCTGTGAAAAAGTTTATTGAATATCTGCAATTTCGATAAAGATATCTGTTGTCATTTTCAAAGAGCTATGTTAAGATATCATCCCACATTAATTATGATTATTAGCTTAAGGAGGTATCATGAATTCAACTCAAGAACGAATGAAAACAAAACCAATTTTCCCATTATTAGTCTCTATGGCACTTCCAATGATGTTCTCTATGATGATTCAATCTCTTTACAATATCATCGATAGCATCTTTGTTGCTAAACTTGGGAATGATGCATTCACAGCAGTATCCCTTATCTACCCTCTACAAAATCTTATTCTTGCCGTTGCTGTTGGTTTTGGAATTGGTGTCAATTCCTGTATTGCAATAGCTACCGGAAGTCAAAACATAAAACGTGCAGAAAATGCTGCCTCAACAGGCATTATATTAAGCATCATACATTCAATTCTTTTTATCTTCTTTGGAATCATGGCTACCAAGCCATTCCTAAAAATGTTCACCGATAGCGAAACTATTATTACTATGGGTAGTCAATATGGCTATATTGTACTATGTCTTTCCTTTGGTTGCCTTGTTCAGGTATGTTATGAAAAGATTTTTCAAGCACTTGGTAATATGACCATTACCATGGTTGTCCTAACAGTTGGTGCAATAATTAATATTATCCTTGACCCAATCTTTATCTTTGGCTACCTTGGATGTCCTGCTATGGGCGTTGCTGGTGCTGCTGTTGCAACAGTATGCGGGCAAATCAGTGGGCTTATTATTTATGTAATCTACTATCAAAAGAAAAAGGCCTCTATTCCATTAAACATTCAGTTTAAAGGCTTAAAATTTGATAAAACCCTTATTAAGCAACTTTATGCCGTTGGAATTCCTTCTGCAATCATGATTGCACTTCCATCGATATTAATCAGCAGTTTAAATTCTATGCTTGTAAAATTTTCACAGCTTCATGTATCTGTATTAGGCATTTACTATAAATTGCAAACATTTATCTATTTACCATCTGGTGGTATCGTTCAAGGTATGCGTCCAATTGTTGGTTTCAATTATGGAGCAGGAGAAACAAAACGCGTGAAAAAAACATTAGAAGTGAGTCTACTTTTCACTGCTTTAATCATGCTACTCGGTACTATTTTGTCACTAACACTCCCGGAACAGCTCTTACTCATGTTTAATGCTGATGCACAAATGCTAGAGATTGGTGTACCTGCTTTAAGAATTATCAGTCTTGGCTTCTTAGTCTCTTCCTTTGGCGTTATCTATTCTGGGGCATTTGAGGCACTCGGGCAAGGAATGCCTTCTTTAATCATCAGTTTACTTCGACAATTGGTTATTATCCTCCCATTGTCTTATATTTTAAGCAGCTTCATAGGCGCAAACGGTATCTGGTTTGCCTTCCCGATTTCAGAAGCTATCGCTTCAATAGTTGCAATCATATTAATGAAGCGTGCATTAAAACGCATATAACAGTATTTCTATAAATCAAAGAAAACGGTAAAGTCCACGCTACGCACTTTACCGTTTTTTCACCTGAAGCTATTCCATACCAAAATTTTTTGACGCTCTCATCATCTATTTTCACACCTTTAGAAAAAAACACGCCATCCACTACAAATATTGCCCTTATTGATTCTTTATCTGGTATAGCTACCTATATTAATTCTAAAAATGTTTTTCCAAATAACAATGCAAGCACCACAAACATTACATATCGTACATTTTTAGCGCCACCTTTAATTGCAAAGCGTGCGCCGGTATAACCACCTAACATCGCACATACTGCTGCTGGTAACGCAAGCCAAAATAACACCTTACCATTTAAAGTATAAATAATCATAGATGTAATATTAGATACCTTCGCGCATCCAGAAGATGTTACTAATTCTAAGCCCAGTAAAGCTGAAAAAGCCAATATTAAAAACGTCCCTGTTCCAGGTCCTATAAGCCCATCATAGCAACCAATTACTAAACCAATTACTGTTGCTAAAATAGACTGTTTAGAAACAGACATTTCCTTCTCCACAGTTTCTTTCCCAAGCCCTTTCTGGGTTACTAGGAATATTGCCACAAGTGGAATAGCTACCAGCATTAACCCCTTTAATAACTGCTCACTAATAAATAAAGCTAAATTAGTCCCAATCGTAGACCCAACAACTGCCCCTAGCGCAGAAAATACAGCAATCCTTATTTTTACCTTGCCATCTCTCAAATACTTAAAAGCTGCCATAATCGTCCCAAATCCAGCCGATAACTTATTGGTCCCCGCAGCTATATGCGCAGGAAGCCCCGCAAATAAATACGCCGGCAAGGAAATAACACCCCCACCACCAGCTACAGCATCCACAAATCCCGCTAAAAAGATCAAAGGACACACAATCACCAACATTCTTACTACGTCATTCATAAATCTCTCCACTTATTCTACTTATTTAAGAATTTACTCCACAAAATTCTCATCCCCTCGATTATATCACGCTCCACAACCTCTTAAACACCAATTTTAAAGACCTGTCCCCTTCATCCCTAACACCAACTTTAGAGACCTGTCCCCTTCATCCCTAACGCCAACTTTAGAGACCTGCCCCCTTCATCCTTAACCTCAATTTTAGAGACCTGTCCCCATTCTTACATTCTAGGATTTCTCATACAAATCATAGATTTTTGTGGTACACCGATATACTTGCTAATCACCTCGCACTTAACCATCAGCATAAAATAAATATTTTTATACTGTTCTTCACTTAAGCTTTCATAATTAGCCTGTCCCTTGGCAATAATAACATCTGCTTCATCATAAATCTTATTAAATGTCTCACTCGTCCTGCTTAACACAGTGCCTAATGAACCATCCCCATTACTTACCACCTTAGCATATTTGTGAATTCCTACTACATAAGCGTCTGTAGCAATTGAGTCATTTACAACTGTTGCTCCTCTCGTCCCAAAATAGATTTCTATTTGCGGATTGATTGCCTTAATCTTTTTAATCAATATCTTATCCAAACATATTTCTCCGCAATTATCCCCTAAGTACAGCAAGCACTTTCCATTCTTTATTGCTTCTATCAGCTCTCTCGAATCATTAATTGCTAATACCTGCTCTTCTACATTGTTAAAGTAACCCATAATATCTCCCATATCACTTGTATGTATAGGATTAAAGTCTATAATGTTCCCCAATATAGCATACTTAATTGCTTCTTCTAAAGGATTTGTTGTGCTTTCAATCCTATCTTCAAACTCAGCTTCCATCTTTAAAAACAGTTCATTATAATAATTTCTTATTTCAAGATAAGGATCATCATTTCCTATATGCTCCTTTATCAGCCTAAAAGTCTCCCCAATAACCTCAGGATTTGTTTTATTAAAATCCACTTTACTTAAATACTCAAATACCCTTTGAAATAATACCTCACGATTAGATGCCCCTGTCATCTCAGCCACTTTAACCACTTGATTCACCAAACATGGCAAACATTTATAATTAATTTTCATTACATTCTCCCCTTTATGCTATAAATAAAATAGGTATAATTGCAAAAAAGGCCATATGCATCATTTAATTCTGCCCATAGCCTTTTCCACCTAAAAATACTTCTTATGCTCCAAATACGCCTTCAGTGCCATCTTTAAGCTTAATAATTACACCCTTGCTCTTGCTATCTTTTTTAATCTCTAAGATTGCACCACAGTCCTTAAGCTTACCAATTACTTTACTATCTCTAAAAAGGTCTTCATCCATTTCTGTTTCTAACTCATAGAAGTCTTCTATAGTAAAATCCTTAAGTTTTTTTCTAAGTTCATCTTCTGTTTCTCCTAAGATGTCCATAAATTGATTAAATGGGTTCATAACTGTTCCTCTTATTATCTAAAATTTTATATTCTATTAATACTTACTTATTATAACGCACTTTCTTAAGACTTATCACCTATTTTAATTCTAAACTGCTTTGCTAAGGTTAATAGGTTTCTATACAACTTATTATCTACCATTAGCTTTCCTACGCACAAATATATTTAATTAAATTTAAAAATGCCCTCCGTTCTTTTTTCTCGTCAGTAAGCCCTCACTCCGTCTTTCTGCTGCGGCGAAGTAGGGATTGGGGAGTTGGCATTCCTTAGGAGCGACTACGGAGTATTTCGTACATAAATCTTAGGGAATTTTTTTATGGGTTTTAGCCTGCTGTTTGAACGGAGCGCAGCGCAGTGAGTTCAGGCGTTCATAAGAAAAATCCCCTTAGATTTATAGAAATACGCAATTGAAGAACCGTAGGAATCCCCTCCGTTCTTTTCTCTCGTCAGTAAGCTCTCACTCCGTCTTTCTGCTGCGGCGAAGTAGGGATTGGGGAGTTGGTATTCCTTAGGAACGACTACGGAGTATTTCGTACATAAATCTTAGGGAATTTTTTTATGGGTTTTAGC